>URFI01000096.1 GCA_900547085.1 uncultured Prevotella sp. | reverse complement strand
TGTATTATTATCGCAGACACGAGGAGCATCTGTATGGCGAATAGACTTACCCATGGCCAGCTACAAGGTTGTGGAGCTAATTCAAAAGGCATGACAGGCAGGTGAAACAAGCGCTTTTCTGCACGGTCTGTCTTTACTAATTCTACGTTCTATAACAACGACTGTCACACTTTATAACAACTTCCGCCACATTTTATAACAATTCTTATGACGACAACTTTCATAGATACACACGCTCATTTGGATGGAGAAGAGTTTCAAAACGACCTTCCCGAGGTTATCACGCGTGCCAAAGCAGCAGGTGTGGAAAAGATATTCGTGCCCGCCATCGACCTTGTTCATTTGTCTGAATTGATGAATGTGTGTAGAAAATATCCCGATACGCTGCATCCCATGATAGGATTGCATCCGGAAGAGGTGAGAGATGATTGGAAGGACGTGTTGAAAAACATGAAACAACACTTGCTTGACAACTTGGCTGGAACGAACGATGAGCCAAGATGCATCGCCGTTGGTGAGGTTGGACTGGACTATTATTGGAGCCGAGAATACGAACACGAGCAACTTGAGGCTTTCGAAGAACAAGTGAAGTGGGCCGTGGAATGTCAGCTTCCACTGATGATTCACTGTCGAAAGGCGCAAAACGAAATGGTGAAATTGTTACGAAAATACGAAAAAGACTTGCCGGGTGGCGTGTTTCATTGTTTCACTGGTAACGACAAGGAGGCTGCCGAACTGTTGAGCTTCCAACGTTTTGTGCTGGGCATTGGCGGCGTGCTGACGTTCAAGAGCAGCAACCTGCGGGAGATGTTGCCCACTCATGTGCCGCTCAACCGCATCGTCTTGGAAACCGACAGTCCGTACATGGCACCCGCACCCAATCGTGGTAAGCGCAACGAAAGTGCTTTCGTGTCCTTGGTACTCAAGCAGTTGGCTCAGAGTTATCAGGTGAGTGAGGAAGAAGTTGCAAGCCAAACCAATGCCAATGTACAACGAGTGTTTGGAGTAGGTGTGATAGATAAAGCCGTTTGATGGATGAGAGTGTTGCCGTTGATTGTAGGATTGCTCTTGATGAGTACAGACGTTTGCGCCGAACAGTCCGACTCGTTGCACCATTATAATTATTCTTTGCAGGTCATGCCAGGTAGGTTAGTCGCCCTGGACCAATACGCTGAACGGTGGATTAAGAAGACGCCAAACCTCTCATTGGCCGCAGAAATAGGGCGCGTGGCATTGCCTAACGACAGTGATGCCTTTGCTTCTGACTTTAGATATCCGTCGCTTACCTTGGGCTTGCGTTACACGTTGAATAATCAAGTGCGCCTACATCGCGACCCAGACCCTGCATGGGGACAGGCCAAAGAGGTGGATTACAATTCTCGTTTGGGCAACACGGTGTCGCTGTACGGCAAGTTTTATCGCCCTTTCTTTCGCCATTTGCGGTGGGAAACGGCCTATTCGTTCAGCTTTGGCGTAGGCTACAGCCACCTAAAGTACAACAAACAAAACAATATTGACAACGAGTTGATAGGGACCCATGCTCTTATTTATTTCGGTGCCGGCGTGCATGCCACCTATCATCTCAACAATCAATGGGGCATACGCGGTGCCATCGAATTCGTCCATCACAGCAACGGTGCTTTGTATCGGCCCAACAAAGGCTCCAATGCGGTGGGCACATCCCTTGGAGTGGTGTACGAACCGTATTACAAACAACTGGTCAATACCGCCCATCCTCGTTTTTATCAGCCTTTTCAACGCTATTGGTACCTCGATTTTGCTGCAGGAGTAGGAGCGAAAACCATGTTGGAGGATTGGCTGACCACGCAATTTCGAACAGATCCCTCGCATCCTGATTATCGTACCGAACGTTTTAAGGTGTATGCAGCCTACTCGTTACAGGCCGATGTGATGTGCCGTTATGCGCGCAGGTGGGCCTCGGGCGTGGGCATTGATTGGTTTTATGGAACCTATGCTTCGCACATTGCCGACTTAGATGCGCAGCAAGGCAACGCTGCCAAGCATAGCCCGTGGTCGTTAGGAATCGCTGCCAAGCACGAAGTGTTCTATCACCGGCTGTCGCTGGGCCTGTCGTTTGGCTGGTACTTGCACCGCCAGATGGGCTACAACGCTTTGTTCAACGAGTCGAGATATTACGAACGCGTAGGCTTGCATTATGCTTTTCCAGTGCTGGGTGGATTGAAAGCGGGCATCAACATCAAAGCCCATCAAACCAAAGCCGACCTCACGGAATTGGTCGTTGCCATTCCCGTGAGGCTGTAGGTCAATCGCCGTCTTAATAACTTGATGGCTTGTCAGTTCCTCATCCATTCATCGTTGGCCTTTGGGGTGACAATCTGTAGCCTGTCGTCGTTAAGTCGAACGACATATTTGTCAGTGGTGTTACTGATGCTGTCAGCCACGTTCAGTTCCAGTTGCCCCATCTGAAGGGTGGTTAACTGGTTGCAATGATTTTCCCATTTGATATTTTTGGGGTCTTCGAGAAAAGCACCATGGGTGACTACGGTGATGGGTGAGGTGAAGTGGTAGGTCATGCGCAGCTTGGGTTTGGCGTAACTTTCCAGCATTCCGCTTCCAGACAGTTCAAAAGTAAATAAGTCAACCTTCGCCTTCCACCATTCTACGGTGAGCGGTTTGTTGGTCACTTGGAAGGTTTTGTCGTACGGTTCATATTTGATATATTCGTCATCATACACTCGGGTCTTTGTCTTTTGGCTGTTCTTCATGTAGAGCAGTGCCTTGGGGAGGCACGAACTTTCACTTATCGTCCATTGCTGCGCGTAGATATTGTCAATGGTGAGAAAGAAAATCAGCTCAACATCCAAGTGTTCAACGACCGCCTGAATCTTCCATGTGTCACCTTCGGGGCGGGTGTAACTGATGGTATAGTCGTTGCTACCAGGCACGTTCCAGGCCTTCAGCATATAGATGTCTTCCAGGTTCTTGGGGTCTTTGTTTTTCACGATGTTGATGTTTTTGAAGTAAAGCGTGTTCACCGAGTCACGACCTTCGAGGGTGTTTTGGCGGACATATTCCCTGAACATGCGCGTGTAAGCAATGATGTCGGTAAAATATTCAAGGTATTCTTCGGTGTACCCGTATGCCCGATATCCGGCTTTCGTCGCCGTGGTGCTTTCGTCACTGTTGTTGTATTCGGTCAAGCCTCTTTCACATCCCGAAAGAACCAGTATGGCCATGATGCCTGTCAATAGTTTTGTTTTCATTTTTCTGTCTGTGTTTGTTTTTAAAATCTGTAACCCATGCCGGCCCTAAGCGAGCCCATTTGATAAGAGCCCAGTTCGCCAAAGCCATACAATTTGGTGCCAATCATGAAACCAAATAAGGTAAAATCGGCTGCGATGTTGTACGAACTGGTGAAGTTGTGGTCGGTATAACTTTTGTATAACAGCTGCCCCACACCGAGCGATAGGCCGCTGTAAAAGCAATGTTTCGCCCGAATGGCATAATAATATCTCATACTTGCCATCAACGCCGTATGGTGCAGGTTGAAACTATAGGCATGGTTGCCAGTCGTGGTTTCGAAGCATTGTCGCCACATATGGTGATAGGAGGCTTGCAAACCCACGGCCCAATGTTTGCTGAAGTGATAGTGCAGACCCATGGAGAAAATGGGTGAGGTGTTTTCTTCCTTGAGGTAGTACTTGCCCCAGTGGTACTTGTCCAGAGGCGTTGTATTGGGCAGCGATGTAGAGGGGTAGCCGAAAAAGTTGGAAGCATCTTCAAGAGGCATACCAACAGCGAATGTTACCTCATATTTTTGATACGGATAACCCTTGCTTTCGGTTTGTTGTGCCCACAAGGGCGAGGTGGCGAATAGCAGTAGAGCCGTTGCTAAGAAATGTCTTTTCGCATGGTAGAATTTTTCTTTCATCGTGTTTGTTAATTTGATTTTTTATGACAAAACATGGTAAGTGGTAAAATCTTGCATCGACCCTGCCATTTTTTTTATTTTTTTGAATCGAGCCATGCCGCCCCCCGCCTATTGAGCTTGAATTTCAATCTCCATGCTTTTGGATTCCAAACCCAATGACTTTAGGAGCCAAACCCAATGACTTTGGATGCCAAAGTCAATGCTATTGGAAACTGAAATCTTGCGGTTGTTCAACGTATTGATTATCAAATTATTACTGTTCTCTCGGCAGATTCGTTCCACTCGCAGAACGCTTGCGTTCATTATCTTGTTTAGTTGATTCGTTAAATTTGTTAAATTCGTAGTTCCACGACATAGCCCTTAAATGTAAGAACGATAGCTGAAACAAAATAAATGGCAAAAACTTGCGATTGCCATGCAAGATTTTTTATATTTGTAGTTATAATGATGAAAGGTTACTGTATTCAAGGTTGAAATCAAGGGGATGATGCCGAGAGTGCAGATGAAATAAAATGAGAATGATGAAATATGTTTTTTACTTGTTGATAGGTCTGCTGTGCGTGAGTTGTGCGGTAGATGACGGGGACGAAATGAGCCATGAAAACCTGAATTCGGCGAATCTTTCGCCAGAATATTACGGGCGGTTTGAAGGGATATGGAGCATCAATGGTCAGAATATTGGCTCGGCTGAACTGGAGATGGGCGTGCAACAAGTGTATTCAACCCTGCCGTTGGCCCGCGACGTGCAACAGACCATCGCACGCAAACTGGGCGTTGAGACGTTGGATGACGTGCGGGGAGGCAGCTATGGTGTGTCTTATTTGGAAACCGCTTACTCGGCCAGTTCGCACTATTTTACGCTCCTGCCAAACGATGTCGAGATGACGGTGAAGGCCAAGGGTCACGAGCACAAGGTGCAATTGGTGATGGAACTGAACAATGCCAAGGCGGTGTACGACAAGCGGACCACGGCCTTCATCGCCTTTTTGCGGTTGGCCGGGGTTCGGTTGGACGGTGAGTTGCTGAAGGAATACAAACCGTCGCAGACCATTCAATTTAAATCTACGAAGAAAACCAGAACAAGTGGAGACTGAAAAAAGTCTTTTGGAAGCGATACTTCAAGGTAAACGTACGGCCATGCGACGGTTGTATGAGCGTTACAGTGGGTATGCCATGGCCGTTGGGCTGCGGTATATAGCCGACCGTGACGCTGTGCAAGACGTGTTGCAGGATAGCTTTGTGAAGGTGTTCGCAGCCATCAACGGGTTCGGTTACCGCGGTGAGGGATCGCTGAAGGCGTGGGTGATGCGCATTGTGGCCAACGAGTCGCTGAACTATCTCAAGCAAAACCAGCGGCTACAATTCGTGGATGAGATGCCCGACGTGGCTGATGAGGATGAAGAGGTGGATGTGAAAAACATTCCCATGAGTGTGGTGATGCAGATGATACAGCAGCTCCCTGCTGGCTACAGGACGGTGTTCAACCAGTTTGTGTTTGAGGAGAAAAGCCATCGTGAAATCGCATCAGACCTGGGTATCAAAGAGAGTACATCGGCTTCGCAATATTTCAGGGCGAAAAACTTGTTGGCAAAAATGATTCAAGAATATTCAAAGACGACGACAATATGAAGAAAGACGATTGGATAAAAGATATACAACGGCGCATGGCCGACCACCAGGAACCTGTTAAGGATGACTTATGGGCTGGCATTGAACAGGCGCTTGACCAACAAAAAGTTGTTGGGAAGCCGGCTGTGGTGATGCGCTGGCGGCGTTATGCAGCAGCGGCGGCCATCGTTTTAGCTTTGATGGGCGGAGCAGGATATGTGCTGTTCAACCATCAAGAACAGATGGGAAAAGAGGTGGCACGGACGGAAACCGAACAGCAACCGGCCGGTTTGCAACCCAGCACCCAACAAATGGAACCAATGGTGCTTGCAGAGCAAACAAGCGAGTCGGTGGTATCGCGTGTTAAAAAGGCGTTGTCGGCCGTGCGGCAAGGCGCAGATAGTAATCAACCATTGATGGCTATGGTGCAGGAAAAGGACGCAGAATCTCCGGACAGACCGCAGGATTTGATGAATAAGGATATGGAACCAGGCGGACAACCGGAAGCGTCATCCGATGAATCAACGGGGAAAGTGGCTGAACAACCGCAACCATCGGCCGTGCAAAAGAATGAGGTTGGAAGGCCTTCGCAAACGTTTTTGCCTGCCGAGAGGCAGCGCATCCATGCTTCACGCCATGGTTCGAAGGTGACGATGAATCTCTATGCGGCTAATTCGGTGGGTACCTATTCGGGACGTAACGGTCTTGCAACGCCTGTAGATATGGTGGCTAACTATTATTTGGCAAAGGCCGCCCCTGAATTGTTCTTTGCAGAGGCGGCATCGCCCACCGCCCTTCAGTCACACGAGGAGACGGATCATCACCAGCCAGTGTCGTTTGGATTGACGGCAGGATATGCCCTCAACCAGCGATGGACATTGACATCGGGTTTGGTGTACACGAAACTGTCTTCCGATTTCATTCAAGTATTGGATGACAGTAGGCTAACCCGCCGCCAAACTTTGCACTATGTGGGAATTCCACTGAATGTGAATTTCATGGTTTGGGGCAACAAAAAACTAAAAACATACGTCACCGCGGGTGGGCAAGTTGACTTCAATGTGGATGCCAAAACGGTGAAAGAGGGCATCAAACACGACATGCCCAAGGACAAATTGCAATTGTCTACCCAAGCTGCTTTGGGCTTGCAGTATGACTTTACGCCGCATCTTGGCGCTTATTTCGAGCCTGGCGTGAAATATTACATCGACAACAAGAGCGAAACGCAGAACTTCTTTAAAGACAAACCGCTGAATGTTCACCTGCAAGTGGGGTTGAGGTGGAACATCCAGTAAGCGCCAGAAGAGGGCTTGAGCGTTTGTTCACGCATGTTGAAAGATGGTTCGGCGCATGCTGTTGTTGCACCTTACCCCCGCATTAATTTTTGGTGTGCTTGTTCGAATTCTTTGGGATATTTGGCTTGCAGACAAAGGTTGACCAATGCGTTGGCCAGCAATTCAGCGTCATTCAAGTCAACACCTTGCCCACGCGATATGTCCTTACCCAGACATACCTCCCAGGTAGCGTTGAAACAGCTGTCTTCAGCACCCACATAAGAGTGGTCGGGCTTGTCGCCGGGCATGACCTTGTAACGGATGGCCTTGCTGTTGTTCACAGGTTTCATGGTGAGCAGCATGTCGTATGCCATCTTTAGTTGTGGGCGGAACTTGTTGGTTCCGGGAAACATGTCGTTGATGACGGGCATGATTTCATCGAATTCGTAGGCTTGTAAAAGGTGAAATAGTTTCATAATTCTTTGTTATTGTTGTCTTTATTGTATTCAGTGTGTATGGATGCGTGTGCCGTATGGCTTGAAAATGGTGGCTTTTAGCATCGTTAATCCTACCTGAGTTGGGCGTGTGTGCTTGTTTTTACGCACGTTGTTCGTCTTCGTTTTTCGTTCGTCAGAGGATGTTTAATGCGATGACCGAGCAGGCTTCAGCATCGGCTAAGGCGTGGTGATGGTTCACTAAGTTGTAACCCAAATGGGCCGCTACCGTGTGTAACTGGTGATTGGCCAATTCGTGATGGCAGAAAACTCTGCGTGAAGCGATCAACGTGCAATAGAAAGGATAGTTGGGATAGGCCATGCCGTAGGTTGCAAAGCAGGCCTTCAGGCAGCTCTCGTCAAAGGCTTTGTTGTGCGCCACCAATGGAAGATGTTTGATGAGGGGCGCTATTTCGGCCCACACTTCAGGGAAGGGGGGCGCATCTTGCGTGTCTGAGGGTAAAATACCATGCACGGCAATGTTGCGTGGATGGTAGTAATTGGGGTAAGGACGAATGAGGTGATAGTACGAATCGGTAATCTTCCCATTCTCTACTATCACCACACCTACGCTGCACACGCTGCTTCTACAGCTGTTGGCAGTTTCAAAATCTATGGCTGCGAAGTCTTTCAATGTTCGCTGCTGATATGTTCTTTTTGTTTGATGGGCCTTGTTCTGGCTTGTTAAAACTTAGCCATTTTGATGGCTACCACGGCACATTCATCACCCTTGTTGCCCAGTTTGCCACCGCTTCTGTCTTGAGCTTGCTGTAAATCGTTGGTTGTCAGCAACCCGAAGACCACCGGTATCTCACTTTTAGCATTGATGTGAGCAATTCCCTGGGTCACACCTTGGCAGATATAGTCAAAGTGGGGCGTTTCTCCACGAATAACACTTCCCAAGATGATGACGGCATCATACCCGCCATTGAGCACCATCTGATGGGCACCATAGATGAGTTCAAAGCTGCCGGGTACCGTCTTTACATGGATGTTCTCGGGCAAAGTTCCATGTTTCTCGAGCGTAGCTACGCTTCCATCCAGTAGGGCACCCGTTATTTCGGGATTCCATTCAGACACCACAATG
>URFI01000095.1 GCA_900547085.1 uncultured Prevotella sp. | reverse complement strand
GAGATATTGCACCAAGTGGGCTTTCTCATTAGAGCCCAAAACCAGGTCCACACCCGGTATCTTGCTCACTGCTTCTGATTCGAGTTGGGCATAACATCCGGTGACAATGATAAACGCTCCAGGGTTCTCTCGCACCATCCTACGAATGGCTTGTCTGCATTTATGGTCGGCAACTTCGGTGACCGAACAGGTGTTAATGAGGCAGATGTCGGCACGCTCACCTCTGTCAACGGTACGCACGCCCAACGCTTGGAGCATCTCTCCGAACGTAGAAGTTTCTGAAAAATTTAGTTTACAACCCAGTGTATAATAGGAAGCGGTTTTACCTTGAAAAGCACTTGTATCAATCATCTAACCTTATTTAATATGGTATGCAAAATTAAAGAAAAAAGTTCAGATGGCTGTACATGAGCATTCAAATTGTCGATTTCATGCCCTATTTTTGCAAACTCGATGAGAAGCTACAAATATTTAACATATTTTTAACAATTACAAACAAGTGATTATCAGGTAGTTACAGAAAAGTTACAAACAGAAGCAAAAAAAAGACTAAAAAATAGTATTGGGTATGAAAAAAAGCCTTACCTTTGCAATGTTTTAATAAACAAATGATTGTTTTACAGATTTAAAAAGCAAAGAAATGAAGAAATTAGTTTTAATGTTCGTAGCTGTAGCAGCTATCTCATTCGCATCTTGTGGTAACAAAACATCTCAGACAGAAGCTGCCGTTGACTCTTTGGAAGCAACCGCTGACTCTGTAGTAGATTCTACAATGGAAGCTGCTGACTCTACAGCTGCTGCTGCTGTTGACTCTGTTACTGAAGCAGTTGACTCTGTAGCTCAGGCTCAGTAATCAATACGAACAAAATTGAGAGAACAACCATCACTCCTCGTGAGTGATGGTTTTTTGTTTGTTTAAGTTTTTAAGTTGGTGAGTTTCTGAGTTCTTGAGTTCTTGTATGGGTTGTGCGAAGAAGCACACTCACCATCGCAAAAACTCAAAAACTCAAAAACTTAGAAACTTACTTGAACTCATCCCATGCCTTAATGTCAATGTCGTCCATTTTTAGAGTACAGAAGGCGGATATGAACGCACTGGCCAACCTACTGTTTGTAATCAGTGGCACATTGAGGTCGATGGCTGCGCGACGAATCATGTAACCATTGGTCAACTCACGCGGTGTAAGATCTTTCGGAATGTTCACCACCATATCTATTTTATGTTCATGCAACAGTGTGAGAGCCTGCGGTTCTTTACGTTCATCGCTTGGCCAATATACCATGGTATTATCAACACCGTTTTCGCTGAGATACTGACTGGTTCCTGCCGTTGCATAAAGTTCGTATCCATGCTGCTTCAACATATTCGCTGCATCCAGCATTTCAGCCTTCTGCTTAGCGCCACCCGTTGAAAGCAATACAGTATGCTTGGGAATGCGGTGGCCAACGCTGAGCATACTCTTCAACAATGCTTGATTGGTGTCATCGCCCAAACAACCCACTTCACCGGTAGACGACATGTCTACACCCAAGACCGGATCGGCCTTCTGCAAGCGATTGAATGAGAATTGTGAGGCTTTGATGCCCACATAATCCAAGTCAAACAGGTTTTTCCTGGGTTTTTCAACCGGCACTCCGAGCATAATCTTCGTAGCCAAATCAATGAGATTGATCTTCAGTACCTTGCTGACGAACGGGAATGAACGTGACGCGCGCAAGTTACACTCGATGACCAGAATGTCGTTGTCA
Organism: uncultured Prevotella sp.; assembly: GCA_900547085.1. Taxonomy (GTDB): domain Bacteria; phylum Bacteroidota; class Bacteroidia; order Bacteroidales; family Bacteroidaceae; genus Prevotella. Next base: position 6,641 of record URFI01000095.1, on the reverse strand, counting down.
CGAGCCATGAACTGGATGTTGAATGGGCCATTGATGTGCAGTGCACTGACAATCTGGCGACTCACTCGCTTGATACGGCGAACGGTTTCGACATACAGCTTCTGTGGAGGGAACTGAATGGTTGCATCTCCTGAATGAACGCCGGCAAACTCGATGTGTTCTGATATGGCGTAGGCCATGATTTCGCCCTTCATGGCGACAGCATCCATCTCGATTTCCTTGGCATTTTCGATGAACTTGGACACCACAACGGGATGATCCTCACTCACGTTGGCAGCCAATTTCAAGAATCTTTCCAACTCTTCCTTGTTAGAGCACACGTTCATGGCAGCGCCTGAGAGGACATAAGACGGACGAACCAATACCGGGAACCCTACCCTATCTACAAATTCATTTATGTCGTCCATGGAAGTCAGCGCACTCCACTCTGGTTGATTGATGCCATGTTGCGACAACAGGGAAGAAAATTTAGCACGATCCTCTGCATGATCGATGTCCTTAGCGGCTGTTCCCAAGATGGGAACATGCTGCTCATCGAGTTTCATTGCCAAGTTATTGGGTATCTGACCGCCTGTTGAGACGATGACACCATGCGGCATTTCCAGTTCAACGATGTCCATGACGCGCTCGAAAGTCAACTCGTCGAAATACAGACGGTCGCACATATCATAATCCGTCGAAACGGTTTAGGGGTTATAATTAATCATCACCGACCGGTATCCTTCACGCCGGATGGTGTTCAACGCCTGCACGCCGCACCAGTCGAACTCAACAGAGCTGCCGATACGGTAAGCACCCGACCCCAGCACGATGATGGATTGTTTGTCTTTCTCAAACGCCACATCATGGGCAACGCCTGCATAAGTCATATACAGATAATTGGTTTGTGCCGGATACTCGGCCGCCAAGGTGTCGATTTGCTTCACTACAGGCAAAATTCCGTATGACTTTCTGAGTTTCCGAACCACAAGCATGGCCTGGTGCATGTTGGCCATTTCGGCCTCAAGGCCTACGGCACGCGCAATCTGGAAGTCAGTGAAGCCATAAACTTTGGCTGTACGCAGCAACTCCTTGTCCAAGACATTGATACTGGTACAGCGTTTCAGTGCTTCATCTATATCGATGATGTGCTTGAGCTTCTGCAAGAACCACTTGTCAATCTTGGTCAACTCGTGTATTTGATCAATGGTATATCCTTTGTGCATGGCCTTGGAAATGATGAACACGCGTTTGTCGGTTGGCTCGCGCAAAGCCTCGTCGATGTTCTCAATCTCAAGTTCTTTGTTCTCCACAAAGCCGTGCATCCCTTGACCAATCATGCGAAGTCCCTTCTGGATAGCCTCCTCAAAGTTGCGTCCAATGGCCATTACTTCTCCAACAGACTTCATCGAAGATCCCAGTTCTTTGTCTACGCCACGGAACTTGGACAAATCCCAACGTGGAATTTTGCATACCACATAGTCAAGAGCCGGTTCGAAGAAAGCACTGGTGGTCTTGGTAACGGAGTTCTTCAGGTCGAACAAACCGTAACCCATTCCTAACTTTGCCGCCACAAACGCCAAGGGATAGCCTGTTGCCTTGCTGGCCAAAGCGGAGCTACGGCTCAACCTTGCATTCACTTCAATGACGCGGTAGTCTTCGCTTTCGGGGTCGAACGCATACTGAACGTTACACTCTCCGATGATTCCGATGTGTCGGATGATTCTGATAGACAACTCACGCAGCTTATGATACTCACTATTTGACAAGGTCTGTGAAGGCGCGATGACAATCGACTCACCAGTATGAATGCCAAGCGGGTCGAAGTTTTCCATGTTACATACGGTGACACAGTTGTCATATCGGTCGCGGACTACCTCATATTCTATTTCCTTCCATCCCTTCAAGCTCTTCTCTACGAGAACCTGTGGCGAAAAGGAAAATGACTTTTCTGCTAGTTTATTCAGTTCTTCCTCATTGTCACAGAATCCACTACCCAGTCCTCCAAGAGCATAAGCGGCACGGATAATCACAGGGTAGCCTAAGCTTTTAGCAGCTTTACGAGCCTGATCAATGTTTTCACACGCCTCGCTCTTGATGGTTTTTACGTCAATCTCGCGCAGCTTCTCCACGAAGAGTTCGCGATCCTCCGTATCGATAATGGCCTGAACAGGTGTGCCCAGCACGCGCACATGGTATTTTTCGAGGATGCCACTCTTATATAATTCCACGCCACAATTCAAGGCTGTTTGCCCGCCAAACGACAACAGGATGCCGTCAGGTTTTTCCTTTTGGATGACACGCTCCACGAAATAGGGCTGAACCGGTAGGAAATAAATCTTGTCGGCCACCCCTTCTGAAGTCTGAACCGTTGCAATATTCGGGTTAATCAACACGGTGGAGACCCCTTCTTGACGAAGTGCTTTCAATGCTTGTGAACCGGAATAATCAAACTCACCAGCCTCACCAATCTTCAATGCGCCAGAACCCAGTAGCAGAACTTTCTTTATATTTTCGTCTTTCATAGTTTTCTCTTACTTTAATGTGTCAATGAATTTATCGAATATGAACGAGGTGTCAACCGGTCCTGAACATGCTTCAGGATGAAACTGAGATGAGAACCAAGGATTGGTTTTATGGCGAATGCCTTCATTGCTCCCGTCATTCATGTTAACGAACAGCTCTTCCCAGTCGGTTTCTAACGTCTTTGCGTCAACGGCATATCCATGATTCTGACTCGTGACGTAGCATTTATTGGTTCCAACTTGCCGCACTGGCTGGTTATGTGAACGATGACCGTACTTCAGTTTATAGATGGTGGCACCGCCTGCCTTTGCCAATAATTGATTACCCATGCAAATACCGCAAATCGGTTTTCGTGATCTACTAATCTGTTTGCGGATGATATTCACCGACTCTTCACACATGTCGGGGTCACCAGGCCCATTGGCTAAGAACAAACCATCGAACTCCATGTCTGTATAATCATAGTTCCAAGGAACGCGAATCACTTCGACACCACGACTTAAAAGACTGCGGATGATGTTCGCCTTAACGCCGCAATCAACCAGCACGACCTTCTTGCCTGCACCTTCATTGTAACGAATGATCTCCTTGCAGCTCACCCGGTCAACGAAATTCACGCCGGCATAATCAGCTTCGGGGATGCGTTCGGGATTTTCATCAAACAAAATCTTTCCCATCATGACACCATTCTCTCGCAACACCTTGGTCAATTCACGTGTGTCTATGCCAGTGATGCCCGTCACTTTCTCACGTTTCAGCCATTCAGAAAGGCTTTCAACCGCATTCCAATGGCTGTAGTAATCGCTGTAATCGGATACAATCAGAGCGGAAGCATGTATTCGCTCACTTTCCATAAAAGAAGGAATGCCATTTTCCTCCATGGTAAATGGAGGCACTCCGTAGTTACCCACCAAAGGAAATGTAAGTGTCAACAATTGCCCTTCATACGATGGATCGGTCAAACTCTCTGGATAGCCCATCATGGCTGTATTGAAAACCACTTCTCCAGCCACAGGTGCATCGTACCCAAAAGATTTTCCGTGGAAACGAGTTCCATCAGATAATACAAGCGTCACATTCTTCATTATATCAATTGTTTAATCATGATTGTTTATATTCTTTCTCATAGTAATCAATGAAAGCCTGATTACAGAGCTTCATGCCATTGGGTGTTGGGTACAAACCAGTAAAGTACCAGTCTCCGCGATGGTTTGGAATGGCTTGATGCAGACCGTCAATGGACTGGAACACCAACTCAATCGGAGTGGTGACATCTTTTGGACGAAGCATTTCAACGATTTTCTCATTAATCTCTTCCACCGTAAATGGCTCATAAATGTCGCGAACACAATTTCGCATCTCTTCCACAGGCTTCCTTAGTTCGTCCAAACATGCGGCGTAAACGTCACCAATCGTATCTTCCTTACCCTGATCCTTCAGCAACTTGATGGCTGCGCGGAAAACACAAAACTCCTGCAAACTCGACATGTCTATTCCGTAATAGTCGGGATAACGTATCTGGGGTGCGCTGGAAACGATGATGATTTTCTTGGGATGAAGACGGTCGAGGATGTGTAGGATGCTCTCTTTCAATGTCGTTCCACGAACGATACTGTCATCAATAATCACCAGGTTGTCTTGATAAGGCACCAAACTCTCGTATGTAATGTCATAAACATGCGAAGCCAAATCGTTACGCGAATTTCCTTCGGTGATAAAGGTACGTAGTTTAATGTCTTTCCACGCCACCTTCTCCGACCGAACCGATTCAGACAAAATATCCTCCAATTCTGCAGCTGTAGGCACATGTCCTAAGGATTGTATCATCTGGATTTTCTTCTGATGAACATGCTGCTTGAAGCCTTGCAACAAACCATAGAACGCCACTTCCGCCGTATTAGGGATGAACGAGAAGACTGTGTGCGCCGTATCGTTATCGATAGCCTTTAAAACGGCCGGCGTCAGGAGTTCACCCAACTTCTTGCGTTCTTTGTAAATGTCACGGTCAGAACCTCGACTGAAATAGATTCGTTCGAACGAACATGGTGAATTGCCGCGTTGTTCTAATATCTGCTCGATGCTACACTCACCGTTGCGTTTGACCAGCAGTGCCTGTCCAGGTTGTAATTCACAAATGTCATCGCACTCCAAATCGAAGGTTGTCTGCAAGACGGGACGCTCACTGGCCAGCACCACCACCTCGTCGTTCTTATAATAAAAAGCAGGTCTGATGCCCCACGGATCGCGCATGGAGAACATTTCACCCGAACCAGTGATGCCACACACAACGTACCCGCCATCAAAATCTTGCATGGTCGTCTTCAACACATTGCTCATCTGCACATGGTCTTCGATGTAATGGGTGATGTCCATATTCTCCAATCCCAGCGATTTGGCGTTCACATAATTGCGTTCTACCTCACGGTCCAGTCGATGCCCCATAAATTCGAGCATCAGGTAGCTGTCGCTGTTGATGCGGGGACACTGTCCCTGTTGTATCAATTTTTGGAAGATTTCTTCTACATTTGTCATGTTGAAGTTGCCGCACAAACAAAGATTCTTGGCTCTCCAATTATTTCTTCGCATGAAAGGATGAACATACGACAGTCCTTTCTTTCCCGTTGTAGAGTAACGTAGGTGCCCCATGTACAACTCTCCGGCAAAAGGTAGTTTCTTTCTCACATACTCAATGTCCGTCATGTTCTCGGGTGATTCCTCCTTAAACACTTTCCTAACGTTGCCAAATATCTCCGTGATGGCGTTTTTACCTTCCGCCCTCTCCCTGAACATGTGTTCGGTACCTGGTTCTGAGCCAAGTTTAACGCATGCCATACCAGCACCCTCCTGCCCTCGGTTATGCTGCTTTTCCATCATCAGGTACAACTTGTTGAGCGCATATTGCCAGGTGCCGTACTTGTCTTGGTAATATTTTAAAGGTTTCAACAGGCGAATCATCGCCACTCCACATTCATGCTTTAACGGTTCCATATCTTTATCCTCTTATCTACTAATTGTTGTGCCATGCAGGCTCACAAAATAAAAAAATGAAGAATATCATAACATCAAATCATGGTATTCTTCATTTTTATTCTGAAAAGTCATTCTCCGCCTACTCTTAATTTCTCAAAATGTTTACTAACAAAGAAGAAATCGACGTCACGATACCAATGAACGAAAACCACAAAGTGGTTGACGGACCGATACCTGCGTTCTTTGCTTTCACGCTATTTGGCTGTACATATATAATATCATTTTGTTGCAGATAATAATAGGGCGAGTTAATCAAGTTTGCATCATTCATGTTGAGCCGAACCATCTTCTTCTGTCCCGTCTCATCTTCACGAATCAGCATGATGTTATCTCGTTTACCATACACCGTCAAGTCGCCAGCCTGAGCCAATGCTTCCACGATGCTCATCTTTTCGGTAGATACTGGAATAACCCCAGGACGATTTACCTCTCCGGTGACCGTTACACGATAGCTTGACATCCGCACCGTGACGATTGGATTCTCTGTAGCGGCCATGTAAGGTAGCAACTTCTCACGAATCATGTCCTGGCACTGCGATTTGGTCATACCCTGAACGTGCATGTGTCCAATGACGGGGAAATTGATATTTCCATCATTGTCCACGAGATATCCTTGAAGATTACCAGCACCGTTCGACAACTGGCCTGATGCTCCCACCGTGTTCCCTACGGACAGGTTGAAAGGAGCCGCTGCTGCGGGATCTGTTGTACTCACCGTAATGGTCAGCATGTCTTTTGGCATAATCTTGGCATCATAAAGACCTTTAGATCCAGCCAAACTAATCTCATCGATATTCTGAAAATACGGTACATCTTTACCACTAGAGCAACTTCCCAGTAGCACAACCATCGTCAATACGACAATTGGTAAAAAGAATTTCTTCATAAGATTGTATCTTTGCTTGTAAACAACCGCAAAAATAATCTTATTTTTTGATACTGACAAATTATTCTATCATTAATTGTTGAAAACATTTTAAGAGGGAAAAATGCACACGCAGGTTAAAGATTCAAAATCGAAGTGCAAAATTTGTTGGTGTTTGGATTGTACAAAAACATGAAAAACACCGCGGAGGTTTGCCATGCGGCCGGGGGCGCGAAGCCCC
>URFI01000094.1 GCA_900547085.1 uncultured Prevotella sp. | reverse complement strand
TACAAAAAGTTGATAGTTTAGCAAAAAGCTTCATTTCAGCTATAGAAATTTTTATAAAAACAACAAATTAAGATGGACACCCTGGTAGCACATTTTTTAATAGGAGGCGATGAACATGGTTTCATGTACGATTCCACAGATGATCGTCCTGACATTTGTCCTATTTGTAAAAATAGGATAAAAGATATTCCTAATCCTAATTACAAATTAAAAAGTCGTCGTAATATGGTGACTACGTATGACCATTATACGATTGTTTCTGAGCAGTTTCGGGAGTTTTGTCTCTGTAACGAATATGCCAATATTCATTTTACTGAACTGATTAAGTGTAAAGGATATTATATACTTGATGTGGGAAATGTTTGTTATTTAGATGAAGAGAGAGGTCATACACAATTTATTCGCCACCGCAATTGTTGTGGTAGTTATGACGAAGTAATAGGTCCTTCTATGTATCTCTCAAAAGAAAACAACTTTCTATCAAACGATTTTATTTGTAGAAGTTACTATAGTTACGGCTCATTCTATTACAAATTATATAAAATAATCATAGGGCTTGAAACCAAACAAAAGATGATGAAAGCTAACTTAAAAGGAATATATTATGGGAATATTTTTCAATAGGAAGAAAAAGTTTGAACTACGATACGGGTCTTCTAAACCAATAGAAGATACAAGCCTTGAAGATTTTTTGCGATATCCAATTTGGTTATGGGACTATGCAAATGAAGGTGTGGGTGAACAGGACGAGACATGGATTCATCCTGTTGTTAACAGTTATGATGTGACCGATGATATGTGGGATGCTCATATCTTGTTGAGGGATACAAAAAACCGAGAATGGTACGTGGCATTATTAGATGTAAAAAAGAACCAAATAACAGAATTATTCTTAATGACAAACAATGTCGATATTTACATTAATGAGACAATGATGAAAGGTTTGCCTAAGAAAAAGATTAGCTTGAAGGCTATCCCTACTATAAATGGCGAAAGTGGTGTCATATTTGAAGTCCAGGTTCCTGCCAATATCTATGAGTCTACTAACCTGAGTTCGGTATAAGAAAGATGCTTTAATTGTTGGTAATCTCGCTAATTTTTAGTACCTTTAATACTGTAAATCCATCTATTATTACTGTAAATTGCATATTCAAAATCGAAGTGCAAAATTTGTTGGTTGCCTCTACGCTAGGCTCTACCGTGTTGTTTGCAAACTTAAAAAGGTTGAATAAATTTTGTGGTGTCTGTAATTTGGTGTACTTTTGTACACTTGGTAAATTTAAGTATGCAGATGAATTTTAAGAAGAAGAAAAGATGGCATGCCTTGTCAGGGCAGCCCTTAACTGATCTTGACAAACAGGTGATGTATTGGGAAAACAAGGGTAAACTGGTTCCCACTCGCGAATTAATCAAAACTCCGGAACAAATAGAAGGTATTAGAAAGTCAGGCGTGGTGAACACGGGTGTGCTGGACGAAGTGGCCAAACAGATTCACGAGGGGATGAATACGCAGGAAATTGATGATATCTGCATGAAATATTGCGAAGAACACCATGCCATTCCGGCTTGCCTCAATTACGAAGGCTTCCCTAAAAGTGTTTGTACCAGTATCAATGAAGTGGTGTGTCATGGCATCCCTAAGAAAGAAGATGTGCTGAAAAACGGTGACATCATCAATGTGGACATGACGACCATCGTGGACGGCTATTACGCAGATGCCTCGCGCATGTTCATCATCAACTCCGGAGAAAGAGCAGCTGGTACGCGTTGCGAAAGAATGCCTGGAGATTGGTGCGGAAGCAGCGAAACCATATAGCTTTGTGGGCGATATTGGCCACGCTATTCAGAAACATGCCGAAAAATACCATTATGGAGTTGTAAGAGACTTATGCGGACACGGCGTTGGAATTAAATTTCACGAAGAACCTGATGTCATGCACTTCGGTCACAAAGGCACCGGCATGTTGCTGGTACCGGGTATGGTGTTTACCATAGAACCGATGATTAACATGGGTACCTGGAAAGTTTTCATCGATGCAGAAGATCCATACGGCTGGGAAATCGTTACTGGCGACGAGATGCCAAGTGCACAGTGGGAGCATACTTTTGTGATGACCGAACACGGCGTTGAGATTTTGACACACTAAATAGCTTTTGCATTGCAGTTAAGGTGCAAGGAAAACGCTGACTGCGCCCCGCTGAAGGAAAGAAAGAAATCATGAAGGAAGACATATATATATTAGGTATAGAGAGCAGTTGCGATGACACGTCAGCAGCTGTTCTGCGCAATGATGTGTTGTTGAGCAATGTAACGGCTTCGCAAGCCGTGCATGAAGCCTATGGCGGAGTGGTACCGGAACTGGCATCACGCGCTCATCAACAAAACGTAGTGCCCGTGGTGGATCAGGCGTTGAAGCGCGCAGGAATCACCAAAGAGCAATTAAGTGCAATAGCCTTTACGCGCGGGCCAGGCCTGATGGGATCTCTGCTCGTAGGGGTGAGCTTTGCCAAAGGTTTCGCTCGATCGCTGGGAATTCCATTGATAGATGTCAATCATCTGCAAGGTCATGTCATGGCACACTTCATCAAAGAGGACGATGACGACCATCAATTGCCTCCGTTGCCATTTCTTTGCTTGTTGGTGTCGGGTGGTAACTCGCAAATCGTGAAGGTTAACGCTTATAACGACATGCAGGTGCTGGGACAGACCATTGACGATGCCGCCGGTGAGGCGATAGACAAATGCTCGAAGGTGATGGGACTTGGATATCCCGGGGGACCCATCATCGATAAATTGGCACGGCAGGGGAATCCGCATGCTTACAAATTTGCAGAGCCACACGTCGCTGGAATGGATTATAGTTTTTCGGGATTGAAAACGTCATTCTTGTATAACTTACGCAAATGGGTGGCCGAGGAACCTGATTTCATAGAGAATCATAAGAATGACATCGCAGCAAGTCTTGAGTTCACCATCGTGGATATCCTCATGAACAAACTGAGAATGGCTGTGAAAGAAACGGGCATCAACCATGTTGCCGTTGCCGGTGGAGTGTCGGCCAACAACGGATTGCGAAACGCTTTCCGTGAACATGCTGAGAAATATGGATGGACCATCTATATCCCTAAATTCAGTTATACCACAGACAACGCTGCCATGATTGGCATCACAGGTTATTATAAATATCTAGACAAAGATTTTTGTAGCATCGATAAACCGGCATTCAGTAAAGTAACGTTTAAATAAGTAGGCTGACACATCGTGCTTAGGTGTGACTAATAGGATAAAACAGAAGGCAACAGTTATAGAAATGGAATTTGAAAGTAAAGTTATCAGTCGCGAGTTACAACAGATGTTGTACGATACAAAGAAAACGATTGGGACGGCAGAAAGCTGTACGGGCGGTCGCATTGCGGAAGTCATCATCGCCGTTCCGGGCGCTTCCAATTACTTTAAAGGCGGTATCATCGCTTATAGCAATGATGTGAAAGAAAAGTTGCTGGGTGTTGATCATGAGGTGATTGAAGCGCAAACGGCCGTCTGTGAAGAGGTGGCGAGGCAAATGGCAGTAGGTCTTTGTGAAACATTGGATTGTGATTATGTGATTTCCATCACTGGTGTCGCCGGTCCAGGCGGAGGAACACCGGAGGTTCCCGTAGGAACCATTTGGATAGGATATGGAGCGAAAGACGACATCAGGACCTTTCAGCTGACGGAAGACCATGGTAGAGATCTTAATCTAAACTTCGCAACTAACAAAGCACTGCGTCTTTTCTTAGAATATCTTCAGGCAAACGCACCCGAACGGCAACCTGCCAGTCAAGTGGAAAAGTAATGCAAAATAGTATTGTTACACGGTAAAACATCAAAAAAAACTTAATAAAAGGGATTCTTTCAAGATTTCTTTTGGGTTTTCGATAAATATTTGTAATTTTGCACCCTGTTTGGAATAAGTATCAAAACGAAAACAATAATTTAAGATAGCAATGTCTAAGATTTGTCAAATCACAGGAAAGAAGGCACAGATTGGTAACAATGTGTCTCACTCAAAGCATCGTACAAAGCGCAGCTTTGATGTAAACCTTTTCAGCAAGAAGTTCTATTATGTAGAAGAAGGTTGCTGGATTAGCCTTAAGATCAGTGCGGCTGGTCTTCGTCTCATTAATAAAGTCGGTCTTGACGCAGCGTTGAAGAAAGCCGTTTCTAATGGCTATTGCGATTGGAAAGACATTAAAGTAGTAGGAGAATAGTCATTATGCCAAAGAAAGCAAAAGGTAATAGAGTACAAGTAATCTTGGAATGCACCGAGATGAAGGATAGTGGACAGCCAGGAACAAGTCGTTATATAACGACGAAGAATCGTAAAAATTCTCCTGAGCGTCTTGAGTTAAAGAAGTACAATCCTATTTTGAAGAAGATGACTCTTCATAAGGAAATTAAGTAATAAGGAGATTTAATAATGGCAAAGAAAGCGGTAGCTACCCTCCATGAAGGTAAGATGGATGGTCGAGCATATACAAAGGTAATCAAAATGGTAAAGAGTCCAAAGACGGGTGCTTACGTTTTTGATGAGCAAATGGTTCCAAACGAAGCAGTGAAAGACTTCTTTAAGAACTAATATATTTTGATATTTGGAAAAGATGAATGCAGGTCATTTGTCTTTTCACTTGATAAAAGCCACAGGCTCTATGGATAGATTTCCATAAGGCTTGTGGTTTCTTGTTTGAGTGGTTAATTCGATAAAGATGTTCCATAGTGAAGAAAACAGAAACAGGAGGAAGCGTATAGGCTTCCTCCTGCATAGGTGTTATCATTGCAATATCGAGAGGTTAATCCAGCTTATCTGCAATAAATTGTCGCAGGTCATCACCTCTGAGTCCTTGAGCGAGAATGGTGCCTTGCTCGTCCACCACAACTGTATGTGGTATAGAGTTGACGTTTAATAGTTGGGCGGCAGCGTTATCCCATCCCTGGAGGTCCGAAAGGTGTGTCCACTTCATGTCCAGCTTGTCTACAGCCTGTTTCCAAGAAGCCTCGTCCTTATCGAGAGAGATGCCAATGATGCCCAAGCCTTTAGCATGATAGTCGTTGTAGAGTGTCACCACACTTGGTGCTTCCTGGACGCAGGGGCCACACCAACTGGCCCAAAAGTCAAGAATGGTAATCTTGTTTTTGGCCACTTCGGCTTTGACCGAAGTTTCGTTTCCATTGATGTCGTTCATCTTGATGTCCGGAATCGTATTGTCTTGCATGGTTTCTTGCTGCGCTTCCGGCTGTTTGTCCTTCTGTTTTGATTGGCACCCTGTGAGTACAAGGGTACTCATCAGGGCGATTGCAATAAGTGTGGTTGGCTTCCTCATAGTTGCTGGGGCTTAAATTAAATATTGTGATGAGATACTCTCATTGTTGATTACACGGCGGATGGTCTCTGCAAACATGTCTGCAACAGACAGTTGTTTAATCTTAGAACATCTTTGAGTGTATGGAATGGAGTCTGTAAAGACAATCTCTTCAATGGATGAAGCTTGCACTCTTTCTGTAGCCGGACCGCTCATGACAGCGTGTGACGCCATTGCTCTCACGCTGATGGCACCGGCATTCTTCATGACATCGGCTGCCACGGTGATGGTGCCTGCCGTGTCTATCATATCATCAATCAAGACAACATTCTTACCTTTGACATCACCAATGATCTGCATGCTTTCTACTTCATTGGCGCGAGCGCGGGTCTTATTGCACAAAACGAGTGGGCATCCAAGGTATTTTGCATACGTATTGGCCCGTTTGGATCCACCAACGTCTGGAGAAGCGATGACCAGTTGATCTAACTTCAGACTCTGCAGATAGGGGAGCATTACGCCAGATGCATACAGATGATCCACGGGAACGTTGAAAAATCCTTGAATTTGATCGGCGTGGAGATCCATTGTAATGAGGCGGTCAATGCCGGCGCAACTCAACAAGTCGGCGACAAGTTTGGCGCCGATGCTGACTCTTGGTTTGTCTTTGCGATCTTGTCTAGCCCATCCGAAATAAGGAATCACAGCAATGATGTGCCTTGCCGACGCACGTTTTGCAGCATCAATCATCAGCAACAGCTCCATCAGGTTATCAGAGTTGGGGAATGTACTTTGAACGAGGAACACATTTTGACCACGAATAGATTGTTCGTAGGAAACAGCAAATTCACCATCAGAGAATTTAGTCATGACCAACTTTCCCAATGGGCAATTCAAACTTGCGCAGATCTTCTCTGCAAGGTAACGCGATTTTGTACCTGAGAAGATTAAAAAAGAGTCTTTGTCACTCATTACTAATTAGCATTTATGATTTATAGTGTTATAGAATATTCTTCAGTTGTAAGGATTCTTGTTCCTATCCGACAACCTTTCGTAGTTTTTCAAAGTGTGCCATCAAATCTTTGAAATCCGTTTCGTTGTGGATGTCAAACCTGCTCCATAGGTCACCTCTTATTACCACTCCGCCAAAGCCATAATCTTTGGCAAGTTTCACATTATCTATATTCATGCCTCCCTCAGCATATACGTGTCGGTCTATCAGTCCCTTCTTGGCAGCCTCTTCTATTTGTTGCATGTTGAAGTTGGCTTTATGATTTTCTTCCTCAATGCTGTCGAAGATGTATGTCAAAAAGGTATCATCGGCTTTTTTCTTCGTTTCCTTCAGCAAACTCAAATCTGAGCAATTGCGAGTAATCCGTCCCCGATAGCCTGCGGGCGGCTGATCGGATAATTGGTCCAGATGAATTCCTGATAAGTTGTATTCGTTCTTCAGATAATAGTGCTCGTGAACCGTAATTCTCTTGTGGTACTTTTCGGGTAGCAGTGACAGTAAGCGCTCTGAATAAAGGGGTGACGAACCAGGCTTGTGTAAATGCAAGTTGTCCATTCCTTCATCGAAAAGGGCAGTAAGTATTTTGTCTTCTTCCACAAAAAATGTGGATTTAGTCATGATTACGAGCTTCATCACTATTTTGATTTGATGTTGCAAATGTATGAAAATAATATCAAATTAGCAATTTTATAAGAAATAAAAAGTTACCTTTGCCCAGAAATACATATCTAGGAGACATGAAAGTTGACGCGAGAACATTTGAGAACATAAGGAACCCCATCTATATACTTGAAGAAACAAAACTGAGACGAAATCTTCAATTGATTAGCAGCGTAGCCGATAGAGTCAGGGTGGAGATTATATTGGCGTTTAAGGCCTATGCCTTGTGGAAAACTTTTCCGGTCTTTCGCGAGTATATTCACAGTACAACAGCCAGCTCACTGAATGAAGCCTTGTTGGGTTTTCACAAATTTGGCGCTCCTACTCATACTTATTCTCCTGCCTATGTGGAAGACGAGATTGAAGAGATAGCCCGTATGTCAAGCCATCTCACGTTTAATTCCCTATCACAATTAGAACGTTTCGGCCAAACTGTCAAAAGCGTGAATCCATCCATTAATGTGGGCCTGCGTATCAATCCAGAATATTCTGAGGTGGGTACAGACTTGTATAATCCATGTGCGCCGGGAACAAGATTTGGCGTAACGGCTAATAAACTACCTTGCGAGTTGCCTTCAGTGGTCACCGGATTTCATTGTCATTGTCATTGTGAGAGTGGTGCTGATGTGTTTCAGCGAACGCTCGCTCATATTGAAGAGAAGTTTTCTCCATGGTTTTCGCAAGTCAAGTGGATTAATTTCGGCGGTGGCCACTTGATGACGCGCAAGGATTATGATATCGATTTGTTGGTACAAACCCTTCTTGATTTTAAGAAAAGATACCCACATCTGAAAGTAATTCTAGAACCAGGCAGCGCCTTTGCGTGGCAAACGGGACCGCTGGTGTCGCAGGTTGTCGATGTAGTAGAAGATCACGGCATCCGAACGGCTATTCTCAACGTGAGTTTTACGTGTCACATGCCCGACTGTTTGGAAATGCCATACCTGCCAACGGTGCGGTTTGCCGATATCGTTGAGGAGGAAAAACATCTGCCAACCAAAGAACATATATATAGATTAGGTGGAAACTCGTGCCTCAGTGGCGACTACATGGGCTTGTGGCGCTTTGATCATGAACTGCAGGTTGGCGAAAACATCATTTTTGAAGATATGATGCATTACACCACAGTCAAGACCAACATGTTCAATGGGGTGGGGCATCCAGCAATTGGATTCTTGCGTCAGGATGACGAATTGGAGGTGTTGCGCGAGTATACTTTTGACGACTATGCAGCTAGGATGGATTGAAGAAATAGCAATCTGTTCAGAAAAAAATGATGATTTTATTTGTACAGTCAGAAAAAAGCATTACCTTTGCACAGCATTTGGAGAAATGTCCCTTGCAAAAGGGTGATGCGGCAATAGCTCAGTTGGTAGAGCACAACCTTGCCAAGGTTGGGGTCGCGAG
>URFI01000093.1 GCA_900547085.1 uncultured Prevotella sp. | reverse complement strand
ACAAGTAATATAGAATAAACAACTAAAAACTGTCAAGCGATTTTAGGAAATGACATTGGGGCATCAGTGCTCCTGCAAAAGCAATGCTTTAAGACTGCAAAAGCATTGAGATTGGGGTATCAAGGCATTGACTTTGAAGGACAAACCACATGCTATAGAATGGTAAACTGCATGCTATTGGATTAAAACTGATTGCCAACTGCATAACAAAGGCCCAAAAAGCATCTAAAAAAGGCTGAATTTTTCTAGAATGACTGTTTTGAAAACACCAAAAATATGTACAAATCTAAAAAACTTAGGGTGTAACTCTTTGGCAGCTGTCTGGATGACAGAACAATGAAAAAGTCCACCCCACCCTTCGCTGCTTGGTGCTGCTAGCTTGGACAGGGCATCATGCCTCAAGCGATTTGACAACCTGAAGAAGCTGACTGAAATCGTCTATGATGAACTCGGTATGAATCTCTTCCAGTTGGCGACGTGTGCCATTGCCATACGTCACGCCACAGGTATGGATGCCAGCATTTTGCCCCATCTTGATATCATACTCCGTGTCGCCCACGACAAGTGCCTCACCTGGCTGAATGCCCAAATGCTCAAGCGTTTGATTCACCGCCTCAGGATGGGGCTTCGCATGCGTCACATCGTTGGCACTGACCACATGCGTGATGATTTCCTCTAAACCAAACGTCTCCACAAAGTCCATCAACGAGTGGCGGGAACGACTGCTGGCGATGGTGAGTACATACCCCAAGCGATGCAACTCACGCACGGTTTCCAATACCTGAGGGAACAATGGAACGGCTCCCGGGACGTTGTTCTCATGAAAAACTTGATTATAGGCTTCCACACAGCGGTCGCCCATCTCGTCAGTCATAGGTATCAAGTCTGTAAACGTCTGCTTCAAAGGCAAGCCAATCATTCGACTGCACTGCTCACGACTGCGCTGCTCAAGTCCCAACCGGTTGATTACCTCGAGCATGGTATTGGTGATGAGGGTTTGTGTATCGGCCAACGTGCCGTCAAAATCCAGGATAATCGCTTTGATTTTCATTGAGTTATCTTTTCTGTCGAGTTGCAAAGGTAATGAAAAATATACCAACAGACCTTGCCTAACTGTTACTTTTCGATGAATAATAAGGAAAAGCCTCTCCCCCATCCCCTCCCCGAAAGGGAGGGGAGTAGTTAGCTTGTTTGTTGTATTTTCTTGATGATACGTCGTTTCATCAGCTGCTAGGCCATTGGATTCATCGCTTTGCGCATTGCAAGATACGCTTTCTAAAACGGTATGTGGAGATTTTCTGAGAGGTTACACACCCGCAAACTTGTTTATTAAAATTAGTGAATTATGCCTGTGTTACAAAAGTTTAGGCTAATTTTGCATTAAATAGGCTACGCTTTAATATAGAAAGTAAACGCTCTCTATGTTCGGCTTGCACTGTTTTTGCATAAGATAGGCATCGCCTTAGCAAAGTAAGTAAACTTCCTTTGCCTTCGGCTCGCACTACCTTTGCATATAAATAGATAAACGACACGAATAAAAAAATGGGGTTAACACGTATCGCGGCTCACTTCTTTTCATCACGACAAAAGGAGATTGAGCGACACGCCAAACACGCTGACTTAACGCAACAGCAGGTGCTGCAGCATCTTCTTGAACGGGCGAAAGACACGGAATATGGCCGAAACCATCTCTTTGGCAGCACCAAAACCTACGAAGATTTTGCCAAAAACGTACCTGTTAACACCTACGAAGAACTGAAAGGTGACATCGACCGCATGCGCCACGGCGAAGAAAACGTGCTTTGGCCGGGGCAAGTAAAATGGTACGCCAAGTCATCGGGGACAACCAATGACAAGAGTAAGTTTATTCCTGTTTCCAACGAGGGGCTCAACCGCATTCACTATCAAGGCGGAAAGGATACCGTGGCGCTTTATCTACGCAACAATCCCGACAGCAGAATGTTCGACGGAAAGGGACTGATATTGGGCGGAAGCCACTCGCCCAACTATAATCTGCACAACTCTTTGGTGGGTGATTTGAGTGCCATCCTCATCGAGAACATCAACCCATTGGCCAATTTGGTGCGCGTTCCCAAGAAATCAACCGCACTCTTGCAGGATTTTGAGGTGAAGCGTGACCGCATAGCCCATGAGACATTGAACCAAAACGTCACCAACCTCTCAGGCGTTCCGTCATGGATGCTGTCGGTGCTGGTGCGCGTCATGGAACTGAGTGGCAAGAAACACCTCGAAGAAGTGTGGCCCAACCTGGAAGTGTTCTTCCATGGTGGCATCGCTTTCACGCCCTATCGCCCGCAATATGAGCAGCTCATCACGTCGCCAAACATGCACTACATGGAGACCTATAATGCCAGCGAGGGATTCTTCGGCATACAGAGCGACCCCGGAGACGCGTCGATGTTGCTCATGACCGACTATGACGTTTTCTACGAGTTCATCCCCATGGACGAGTATGGAACGGAGCATCCAACGGTATTGCCACTTGAAGACGTGGAGTTGGACAAGAATTATGCGGTTCTCATTTCAACCTCATGCGGACTATGGCGATACATGATTGGCGACACGGTGAAGTTTACATCCCGCCAACCCTATAAGTTCATCATCACAGGCCGCACCAAATACTTCATCAATGCCTTTGGTGAAGAGCTCATCATGGACAATGCCGAGAAAGGATTGGCCTACGCTTGCGAGCAGACGGGGGCCGAAATCAAGAAATACACGGCCGCACCTGTGTACATGGACAGTAAAGCCAAATGCCGTCATCAATGGCTTATTGAGTTTGCCAAAGCCCCAAATGACCTAAAAAAGTTTGCCAACATTCTGGACAAACGACTGCAAGAACTGAATAGTGACTATGAGGCTAAACGCTTTCATGACATCACGTTACAGCATTTGGAGATTGTTGTGGCTCGCCCCAACCTATTCAACGACTGGCTGAAGATGAAGGGTAAACTGGGCGGG
This sequence comes from uncultured Prevotella sp., assembly GCA_900547085.1. Classification (GTDB taxonomy): domain Bacteria; phylum Bacteroidota; class Bacteroidia; order Bacteroidales; family Bacteroidaceae; genus Prevotella. The sequence goes on along the minus strand of URFI01000093.1, from coordinate 5,498 downwards.
CAACATAAGATTCCACGACTGTCCAACAGTCGCAAGGTTATTGAAGAGCTGCTCGAGCTGAACCAAGAGCCTGCTGAAACCCAACAGTCATAACCTGCTAACAAACACAAGTATATGAACATCAATCAACAGAAACGCTTCAAAAGGTACACGCTTATGGCTCGTCACGCCATGAACAATGTCTGCGGCATGCAGTTGACGGCCCTAATGATGCTGGTTATGTTATTGGTTTCGTGCGCTCGCATGGGTCAACCCGATGGCGGATGGTATGATGAAACGCCGCCTAAGGTTATCAGCACCTCGCCAAAAGAAGGTGCCACACAGGTAACGAGCAAGAAGATTTACATCAATTTCAATGAGTTTATCAAGCTGGAGAATGCCACTGAGAAAGTAGTAGTGTCGCCTCCACAATTGGAAGCACCTGAGATTAAGTCGCAAGGAAAGAGAATTCTCGTGGAACTGAAAGAAAGTTTGAAGCCCAATGCCACCTATACCATCGACTTCAGTGATGCCATCTCTGACAACAACGAGGGCAACCCACTGGGCAATTACACTTACAGTTTCTCCACAGGCGATAAGATAGACACCATGGAGGTAAGCGGATATGTGCTCGAAGCCGAGAACCTTGAGCCCATCAAGGGCATCCTCGTGGGGCTGTATGCCGACCAGAGTGACAGCATCTTCCGCAAACAACCCATGCTGCGCGTGTCGCGAACCGACAGCAGAGGACGCTTCACCATCCGCGGTATCGCCAACGGAAGCTACCGAGTGTTTGCCTTGCAAGATGCCGACGGTAACTATATCTTCAACCAGAAGAGTGAGAAGGTGGCCTTCTCGCACGAACTCGTCACGACAACCTCTAAACCAGACGTGCGGCAAGACACCATTTGGGCCGACTCGTTGCACATCAAAGCCATCAATCAGGTGAAGTACACGCACTTCCTGCCCGATGACATCACGCTCAGGGCCTTTACAGAAATACAATCTGACCGATACCTCATCAAGACCGAACGAAAAGATCCAAACAACTTTTCGCTGTTTTTCAGCTATGGCAGCAAAGAGGTTCCGCAGATCAAAGGCCTCAACTTTGACGCCAAAGACGCTTTCATCATGGAGTCGAATCCGCGCGGGGACACCCTCACTTATTGGCTGCGTGACACCACACTTATCAACCAAGACTCGCTTGAAATTGAGCTAAAATACCAAGCCAGCGATTCTACTGGTCAGCTGCACCTGCAAACAGACACCCTCATGATGCTGGCCAAACAGCCTTATGCCAAACGGCTCAAGCAAGCACAGAAACGCTTGGAAGAATGGAACAAGAAACAAGAACGGGCAAAGAAGCGGGGGGAGCCTTACGATTCTATCATGCCAAAAAAGGCTCTTGAGGTCAAGTTAAGTGTCAGTTCGGCTCTCGCTCCCGATCAGAATGTCGGGTTCAGCTTTACCACGCCATTGGCCGTGCTCGACACGTCCAAAGTACATCTTTACTCCAAGCAAGACACGCTGTGGTATGTTTCGCCCTTCGAAATAGAGCAACAGCGCGACACATCCATCGTACCGTTCAATGATGCCTACGTTAAAAACACGAGAAACTACGTGTTGAGGGGCGAGTGGCGACCCAAGATCGAATACAGTCTTGAACTGGACAGTGCTGCATTTGTGGACATCTATGGCAAGGCATCGAACAAAATCAAACAAGGTTTCAAGGTAAAGTCAAACGATGAGTTCAGCACCATCTTGCTTACCATTACCGGAGCTGATGGCAAACCGCTGGTAGTTCAGTTGCTGGACAATTCGGACAAGCCCGTTAAACAGGTTCGTACCTCCAATGGTATGGCTCAATTCTTCTACGTTGAACCGCGCGAATACTATGTCCGTCTGTTCATAGATGCCAACAACAACGGCAAATGGGACACGGGCGATTACGACAAGGGCGTGCAGCCCGAAGAGGTGTATTATTATCCCAAGAAGATAACTTGCAGGGCCAAGTGGGACTTTAACGAGACATGGAATCTGACGAGTACGCCCATTTACAGACAGAAACCAACAGAAATAACTAAACAGAAAGGCGAGAAACAGCGCAAAATACAAAGCCGAAATGCGAAACGCGCACTCGACCTTGGTAAAGAATACATTCCCGGAATGATGAAATAAGCCTGTGTTGCCAGTCAAACAGTGCTGGCGAACCTTCTACATGCAGGCGTTTCTGGGAGATAAAAAAGAGAACATGAAAATGAAATTATTCAGAAACTTAGCAATTCTTTCGCTTCTTTTAGGGGTGTTTACCACATCCCATGCACAGTGTAACATGACGAATACCGCCTTTAAATCGGGCGAGTACTTGTCATACAACCTATATTTCAATTGGAAATTTGTATGGGTCAGGGTAGGTTCAGCCACCATGTCGGTGGTACAGACGAGGTACAACAACCAGCCAGTCTACCGTGGTTCGCTCATTACACGCGGCAACAGCAAGGCCGACAACCTGTTTATTCTGCGCGATACCCTACAGGCATACACCTCATTAAATCTCGTTCCACAATACTATCGCAAGGCTGCCAATGAGGGAGGTCGATACTATATCGATGAAGTATTCTATTCCTACCCCAACGGACGCGTTCATGTCAAGCAACATCAGATATCCAGCAAAGGCGCTCACGAGTGGAAACAGTCTGACGTGAAAGACTGTGTTTACGATATGTTGAACATCTTCATGCAGGCCAGATCGTTCGATCCATCCAAATGGAAGAAAGGACATGCCTATCGTTTCACGATGATAGACGGGAATAAGTCAAGGCCTGCCCTACTGAAATACAGAGGGAAAACCACCGTTAAGGCCGACAATGGGAGGAAATATAGATGTCTGCATCTGTCGTACATGGAACAGGATGGTGGCAAATACAAACGAATTGTCGACTTCTACGTGAGCGATGACACCAATCATGTGCCTGTACGTTTGGACATGTTTCTTAAGTTTGGATCGGCCAAAGCATTCTTGGTGGGTATGAAAGGAGTGAGAAATAACATGGCTTCACAAGTAAGATAAACAAGAGGTACTATCCTCAAAACAACGAAAACAGGCTGCCTTGCACATCAAGTCAGCCTGTTTTCGTTCTGAAGCAAACTACGCTTCCTCATCAATAAGTTTGGCCTGGGTTCACAAACAGACAACCTTGCTTATCTGATGAACATCAGTTCGCGGTATTTAGGCAACGTCCAAAGCTCATCACTGACTATCAGTTCGAGTTTATCTATATGATAGCGTATGGTTTCTATCTTTGGTTCAACGTTATCATGGTAGGCGATGGCCTTCTCTCTCTCGTTCTCTATCTTGTTGGCAACCTTGCGCGCATTGATCAATTCTTCCACTCCTGTTTCGATTATTTTGGTGCGCTCAGCAATCTCCAGAATAATCTTTTTGTTGCGACAGGTCAGCTTTTCCGCCTCCTCACGGTTAAAAATCTCAAACATACGCGCCACGTTGTTGGCCAATTGACTTTGATAATAGGTTGCAACCGGAATGATATGATTCATCGTAAGATCACCCATAACGCGTGCTTCAATCTGTATTTTCTTGGTATACATTTCCCATTTCACCTCATTGCGCGCCACCAACTCGCTGCGTGTCATCACCCCTGTGCTTTCAAACATCTTGATGCTGTCTTCGTCAAGATAACGGTCAAAGATGACTGGACAACTGTTTTCACAGTCAAGACCACGTCGCTTGGCTTCTTCTACCCATTCTTCACTGTACCCATTTCCATCAAAATGGATGGGCTTGCAGGTCTTAATATCCTCACGAAGGACATCAATGATTGCCGATGTTTGGTCTTCACCCTGCTCAATCAGCGCATCCACGCGCTTCTTGAAGTTAGTCAAAGCCTCCGCCATGGCCGCATTGAGCACCAGCATAGAGCAGGCACAGTTGGCTTCTGAGCCTACGGCGCGGAACTCAAAGCGATTACCTGTGAAGGCAAACGGACTGGTTCTGTTGCGGTCTGTATTGTCTATAAACAGTTCAGGAATCTCTGGAATGTCCAACATCATCCCCTGCTTACCGTGCAAGGTGAACAAATCTTCTTTGTCAGCCACCTCGATATGGTTCAACAAATCGGTGAGTTGCGTACCCAAGAACGATGAAATGATGGCGGGTGGTGCCTCATTTGCTCCCAATCGATGGGCGTTGGTGGCACTCATGATGGATGCCTTGAGCAATCCGTTGTGTTTGTATACACTCATCAACGTTTCCACCAAGAACACTACGAAGCGCAAGTTGTCCTCGGCTGTCTTGCCTGGTGCATGAAGCAACACGCCCGTATCGGTGCTCAAGCTCCAGTTGTTGTGCTTGCCACTGCCGTTCACTCCGGCAAATGGTTTCTCGTGTAGCAGCACACGGAAACCATGTCTGCGTGCCACACGTTTCATCAGTGACATGAGCAACATGTTGTGATCGATGGCCAAATTGCACTCCTCGAAGATGGGAGCCAACTCAAATTGGTTGGGTGCCACCTCGTTATGACGGGTCTTGCAGGGTATGCCAAGCTCGAGAGCCTGTATCTCCAGGTCTTTCATGAACGCCTGCACACGATCTGGAATCGTACCCAAATAATGGTCATCCATTTGCTGATTCTTGGCAGAATCATGTCCCATGAGCGTCCGACCCGTCAACATCAGGTCGGGACGCGCATGGTACAAATCCTCGTCTACCAGGAAATATTCCTGTTCCCAGCCCAGATTGGCTCGCACTTTCTTCACGTTTGGATCGAAATAGCGACAAACTTGCGTTGCTGCCACATCCACTGCATGGAGCGAACGCAGCAGAGGAGCCTTGTAATCGAGGGCCTCACCCGTATACGATATGAAGATAGTAGGAATACAAAGCGTATCATCAATGATGAAAACTGGTGACGTTGGATCCCAAGCCGAATAACCTCGCGCCTCAAAAGTGTTGCGAATGCCTCCGTTGGGAAACGAAGATGAGTCGGCTTCTTGCTGAACTAACAACTTTCCACTAAACTCTTCAATCATTCCACCCTTACCGTCAAACTCCACAAAAGCATCATGTTTCTCGGCAGTTCCTTCCGTCAAAGGCTGAAACCAGTGCGTGTAATGCGTCACACCGTTTTCTTGTGCCCAGTGTTTCATACCGGTTGCCACGGCATCAGCAATGGAACGATTGAAATGGGCACCATTGTCAATCACATCAGTGAGTTGCTGGAACACGTCTTCCGGCAGGTATTTCTGCATTTTTGCACGGTTAAAGACATATTTGCCAAAATACTCTGAAGGCCGTTCCTTAGGTGCCTTCACAGCCAATGGGGCTTTCTTTGAAGCCTCAATAACTGCTTGAAATCTGAAATTTTCCATTGTCTATCTTACTTATATTTTGCTTTTATTGGCCGAATATCAACCCAATGAAAGGCCTTACAAAGGTACAATAAAGAAATGAAACCTGTGCATAGTGACACCAATTGTTAAGTTTTCCTACTATGGCG
>URFI01000092.1 GCA_900547085.1 uncultured Prevotella sp. | reverse complement strand
GAAGTAGTACTGATAAGGCTTCCAACTGTTTTGCACATTGGCCACCGGAATTGAAGAAACAGCCATCGGGCGTATTTCTTTCTTGAAAGTAAGGTTGGTGGAGTCACGCTTATCATTGAGCCAATTGCTTCCAATAATGCCAATGGCTCCCTTGTTTTCTTCTACATATTTAATAACCTCTTCTGTCTTTTTGACTGCGGCTACATTTTTATTCGCGATAGGCTTTCCTCCGAGGATGGAATCTTCAACGTAATGCACGGCAGACGAGTTAGGATTGTCAAATACTACCGTGATGTCTCCAATCTTGGAATGGGGATAGATTTGACTCCATTTAGTGATTTCTCCGTTAAATATTTTTCTTATATTGTCAACACTGATACAAGAATCTGTGTTGTTTATATTCTGAACCAAAGCAAGTCCATCATAAGCGAACTTGATAGAGCGAGGGAACTGTTTGTTTGCTTTCAAACTTTCCAACTCGTCTTTTGTAAAATCACGCGACGTTATTGCCATGAACACTTCTCCCTTGAGAAGTTTGTTTATGGCGTCCGACTCGTTCGTATAGATTGAAGTCAGCTTAGCCTCTGGATAAGTAAACTCGAAGAGCTCGCGCTCCTCTTCGATAACAGGACTAAAACTTTCGTCAGAAGCAAAAGTTATTGCTCCTGACGAATAAGTATCTGTTCTGCCATCTTTTGTCTTCTTGTTTTGGCAAGAAGCCAAAAGAGAAACAGAAAGTGTTAATCCTACGATGATGTAAGATAATTTACAATTCATATTATTGCAATTTGAACGAAACAGGCACGTTGTATTTCACACGTACGGCTGAGCCATTTTGCTTACCAGGAATCCAACTAGGCATGCTCTTTACAACACGAGCTGCTTCCTTATCCAATGAAGGGTCTACTGAACGAACTACTTTAACGTCTGTGATATGTCCATCTTTCTCTACAACGAAAGAAACAACCACACGTCCCTGCACACCATTTTCTTGTGCCACTACAGGATACCTAACGTTTTCGCTCAAATACTTCATCAAGGCAGAAGGACCACCTGGGAATGATGGCATCTGCTCAACGACATCGAATACCTTGTTCTCAACTTCCGGTTTTGGCTCTGGCTGAGCCACTGCTTCTTTAAGTTTCAATACTTCACCACCCTTGTCGTCATTACCTTTTACGTCAATGGCACCGATGGCGGTTTTCGTATTCATCAATTCATCTTGAGTTTTCAATTCTTCTTCAGGTTTCACCTCCTTATCGTTCTTGATGACAGGTGCGGTAAACTTGATAGAACTCTTTACTCGCTCAACAACCTTTTCGGGTTCAACTTGAATTTTCTTTTGTTGTTTTACTTCGGCCTTTTTCTTAGGCTGTTCCAACTTAGAAAGTTCAACTACCTCTGTCATAGCTGCTCTCTTTCTGGCTTCTGCATCAGCGGCTTTCTTTAAAGAAAGACCTATCTGACACAACAAGACTAATACGACTACAGCAATGATAGAGATAACATTTCTCTTACCAGTACCTTTTCTTAGCTGATAGGCACCGTAAGCCTGGTTACGGCCGGCAAAAACGAGGTCGGTCCATTCACCAGAGATCAAATCAATTTTTGACATTGTTTCTCTTTTTTAATAGTTAATACTTTGTTCTCTTACTCGACACCCTTTGCTTTCAACAACTTTGCGTCGTCTGGGGAAATCTTGTCGAGAACGTATTTAGCTATGCTGCAAATCTGCATCTCGTCGAGAGCATCAATAACATTCTGTGCTAACGCTTTATCCGTTGCCTTAATAATGACCGTCATTGTCTGAATCTTCTCACCACCAATTTCACCGGCTTTGATTTTAGACAATTCCTTCTTATATACGGAGTCGGGCATTTGATCTTTCTTCTGGTCAAGCTCGGCCTTGGCCTTCATCACCTGTAGCACGGGTTGTGTATTGTCCTCGGTCACGTGCTGCATGAATACCTTGCGGATTCCGTCTTTACCCCAAGTAGTTTCCTTGAGGCTTTCAGGATTGTCATATTTGGGCAAACCTTCAGTGTAGAAGATCTTGTTGTTTCCAGCCACATAAACGGTAATCGTATATGAAGCCTTCGTTACCGACTTGTCTTGATCAGTAATGTTCTTATCGTTACTAGGCATACTCAACTCCATCGTTTGCGGTTTGGCCAATGAAGTACAGAGCATGAAGAATGTAATAAGAAGCATCATCATATCCACCATAGGCGTAAAGTCTACGCGGACATTGATTTTCTTCTGCTTACTTGTATCTCTTGATTTTGCCATACTTATTTATCCTCCCCCGTTTTTAATGTAGTGATCAGGTAATAACGGTTTTGATTCATATCCTGAAGTTCAGACATCACCTTCTTCATCTTAGCGTAAGGTGTCTTCGCATCAACCTTGATAGCAATCTTGATGTCTTCATTGACATTCAGAGCTTCAGTTACCCAGTGTTGGAATTCACTTTTTCCACCATCGATAGAATCCAAAGGAACGCCAGCTTCAGCGCTGGTAATTACCTCAGTCATCTTCTCAGTAGGCAAACCCAAGTAGCCTTTCAAGTTGTCCAAAGGAACACCCCACATTGGGTCGGTTTGGAACTTCTTCATTTCAGCATTAGTCAGTCCGAGGCTGCCTGTCTCATTCATTCCCTGGATGAGCGAAAGCAAGTCGTTCTGATTATCCATACTCATAAACACCCTGCCCTTGTCATTGACAAGAATGTTTAGCACGTCGTTTTCTGGAACCTTGATCTCAGAGACAGACGATGGCTGGTTTACTTTCACTGGCTCGTTCTTAACGAATGTTGAGGTCAACATAAAGAACGTCAGCAACAGCACCATCACGTCCGACATAGGAGTCATGTCGATCCAGATGTCATGTTTCTTAATTTTTAACTTACCCATAACTGAATAATTTTAAAAGGGTTAGCTAAAATTAAGCTTCTGGATGCTTTTCTTCGAATGTGTGAGCGATTGTGTAACCAATCTCGTCCATTGCAAATGTTAACTTGTCAATCTTGTTGGTGAAGTAGTTGTAAGAAACTACAGAGAACCAAGATGTAGCAATACCAGAAGCTGTATTAACCAAGGCCTCAGAAATACCAGTAGAAAGTGCCATAGAGTCAGCACCACCACCAGCTGCCAAAGCTGCGAACGAACGAATCATACCAAGCACGGTTCCGAACAAAGCGGTAAGTGTACCCAATGTTACAATCGTAGCGATAATCGGCAAGTTCATCGTCATGGTAGGCATTTCAAGTGCGGTAGCCTCATCATGCGAGTTCTGAATGGTAGCCACTTTCTCCTTCAACTTGATATTTGTTGTTTCCATCTCTCTGTAAGACTTCAAGTCAGCTAATACCACGTTAGCCACAGAACCACCTTGTTTGTGGCAAAGCTCTTCTGCCTTGGCGATGTCACCATTTCTCAAAGCTGCCTTAACGTTTTCTGTGAATTTGGTCACGCTACCCTTACCTGAGCAAGCGCTGATAGCGATCCAACGCTCAACAGACATTGCAATTACGGTACACAACAAACCAAAGATAATAGGTACAACCCATCCACCTTTGTACACGGTGCCCAACATATTCAGAGGATGACCTGCGCGATCGCCGTTAGCGAAGTTAGCTGGATCACCAAGAATAAAGTTGTAGAATGCCCATCCTACAATGAATGCCAAGATAATGATAATAAACGCATGTCTAACGCCCTGAAAGCCCTTAGACTTCTTTTGAGGGGCTGCTTTTGTTGTTGCCATAATTTAAAAATTTTAATTTTTGGTTATTAATAATTTAAGTTGTTTATATGCTTAATCGTTTTTCAAGTTTTCCATCATCCTCATCCAAAAAGGAGATTTACTTTGGGTTTAATATCGCAAAGATATATAATTTATAGATAAATCTTTACGAAATTAAGAAGTTTTAACGAGTGTTTTTTTACTTTTTCTTGCAATTTATCTCCGTTTGCGACTTCATTATTTCAATTTTGCGAGAGCATCTTTCATTCTCTTGAGTGCTTCCCGAATGTTTTCATCGCTGGTAGCATAGCTCATGCGTATGCACTCGGAATCGCCAAAGGCATCACCACCCACAGTTGCAACGTGCGCGGTTTCAAGCAGATACATAGCCAGGTCGGTGGCACTGTTGATGGTTTGCTGACCGTCACTCTTACCAAAATAACTGCTGCACTTGGGGAATAGATAGAAAGCACCTTGTGGCTCATTCACCTCAAAACCATCAATCTCTTTTGCCAACTGTACAATCAAATCTCTTCTGCGTTGAAAAGCCTGACGCATTTCCTCCACACATGCTTGCTCTGTGACATAAGCTGCAAGCGCGGCACGCTGACTCACCGAGCACGGTCCGCTGGTGTATTGTCCTTGCAGCTTGTTACAGCCTTTTACAATCCATTCGGGAGCGGCGATGTATCCTATTCTCCAGCCCGTCATAGCGTACGCCTTTGAAACGCCATTGACAAGAATGGTACGTTCCTTCATCCCGGGAAACTGTGCGATGCTCTCGTGTTGACCGATGTAGTTGATGTGCTCGTAAATTTCATCAGCAAGCACAAACACGTCTTCATGCCTTTTGATGACGTTGGCCAGTTGCTCCAGTTCCTCCTTCGAGTAAACACTTCCAGTAGGATTACTGGGCGAGCAAAGTATCAACATGCGCGTTTTAGGCGTGATGGCTGCTTCCAACTGCTCGGGTGTCATCTTGAAGTTCTGTTCAAAACCAGCCTTAACAATCACCGGATTTCCACCTGCCAGTTTGACCATCTGTGGATAACTCACCCAATAAGGTGCTGGGATAATCACCTCGTCCCCATCGTCAACCAACGCCATCAGCGCGTTGCAAACGCTCTGCTTGGCGCCATTGGACACCATAATCTCTGCGGTATCGTAGCTGAGTTGGTTTTCTCTTTGCAGCTTCTCTGCGATAGCCTTCCTCAAGTCGGGGTAACCTGGCACGGGAGAATATTTCGAGTAGTTCTCCTCGATTGCTTGCTTTGCGGCCACCTTGATGTGGTCTGGCGTATTGAAATCAGGCTCACCCACACTCATGTTAATCACATCGATGCCTTGAGCTTTCATCTCACTGCTCTTTTGCGACATGGCGAGTGTGGCTGAAGGGGCCAGACGGTTCAGACGGTTTGATAGGTGTGCCATTTGTTTTACAATTGAATAGTTGTTGATTGCAAAAGTAGCATTTTTATTCTTTGAAGCGAAATAAAAGTGATATTATTTCAACTATTGTTTTAGATTTGTAACATTCGGTCTTCTATTTGAGGTGCAGTTTATGCCCCATCCTCACCTGTTTGGTCTTCAGATAGCGCTCGTTGTATCGGTTGGGCGTCACCTCAATGGGTACGATTTCGGCAATTTCCAATCCGTATGCTTCCAGTCCAACGCGCTTCACAGGATTGTTGGTCAACAGTCGCATCTTGCGTACGCCCAAATGACGCAGCATCTGCGCGCCGCAGCCATAGTCCCTCTCATCGGGTTTGAACCCCAAGTGTATGTTGGCATCCACGGTATCGTAGCCCTCTTCTTGCAACTTATAGGCTGCCACCTTATTCATAAGGCCGATGCCACGACCTTCTTGCTGCATGTAGATAACAACACCTTTCCCCTCTTTCTCAATCAATTCCATTGACTTCTGCAGCTGCTGACCACAGTCACAACGCAAACTTCCCAGAGTATCGCCCGTGGCACAAGAGGAGTGTACGCGAACTAATACCGGTTCGTCCCGTTCCCACTGCCCTTTCACCAAGGCCATGTGCTCCAAACCGTTGCTCTGTTGTCTGAAAGGTATGAGGTGGAAATGTCCGTATCGGGTGGGCATGTCTACCTCTTCGCCCACTTCAATGATTGACTCCTTTTCCAGTCTGTAAGCGATGAGATCAGCGATGGAGATGATTTTCAGTCCCCACTCCGTGGCCAACTTTTGCAATTCGGGCATGCGTGCCATGGAGCCATCTTCGTTCATGATTTCCATCAGGGCCCCGGCAGGGTAAAGTCCGGCCAATCGGCACAGGTCTACGGTAGCCTCTGTATGTCCACAGCGCCTCAACACACCATTGTCTTGCGCATACAGCGGGTTGATGTGTCCCGGTCTTCCAAATGTCTGTGGGGTGGATGTTGGGTCGGCGAGTGCGAGGATGGTGGCTGCCCTATCATGAGCCGAAACACCCGTCGTGCATCCTTCCAGTTTGTCTACGGTCACCGTAAATGGAGTTCCCAGCACCGATGTGTTGTCCATCACTTGATGCGGAAGATCCAACTCCTCACACCTGGACAACGTGATGGGGGCACAAAGCACGCCGCGGGCGTGTTTCAGCATGAAGTTCACCTTCTCGGGAGTAATCTTCTCAGCTGCGATAATGAGATCGCCTTCGTTCTCTCTGTCTTCATCGTCCACAACAATGACAAACTTACCTTCCTTAAAATCTTTGAGCGCATCCTCGATGCTGGCCAGTTTAAAGTTTTCCATATTCGTATATAGCTATATATAAAGAGGTGTTATTTTGAATGTACTATTTTCGTAATTTGCTCCGTCACTTTTTCATTTGTCTGCACGATTTGTCTGAGGTCGCGCAGCAGCCGAATCCTAAATCGCCACATTCTGAGGTAGAAGAACAGTCCTAGCGGGATGATGATAGCCGAAACGATGTTCAGCCACTTGCGCTCGAAGGGACGCGTGTGGGCCTTTACTGCCAGCACGGGATAGTTGTTCAGCTCACTCAAAATCACTCTATCTCGGGTGTTCGTGAGGTCATCTATCACTTTTTCAAGCTCCTTGCTGATGCGTTCCACCTCGTGGTCGGGCTGGTATCTAAAGAACGTCTGCACCACATTGGGCAGCGATTTCAACCGATGTTCCTCGGCATAACGCCTGATGTCGTCGTTCATGTTCAGCAGCAATTGGCGGTCTTCGAGATAGTTGGGATCTTCGATAATCACCTCCTTGCCGTATACATGGCACTTGGTTCGCCAGCCCAGCGCTTTCATGATAACGGCTTTCCACTGATCGATGTTGAACACCATGGAGTCGCGATTGGCCTTGTATGTAACAAAGCCCGCCAAGGGGATGAGCACCGCAGGAGCCAGACCTTTGCCAAATTCCACCGTCCACATGTCGCCACGCGCCATTCGGTAGCCCGTGTTGTCAAGAAGGTGGTACACGATGAAGACCAGCACCGACACAATCACGGGGATGCCCAGTCCTCCTTTCCGGATGATGGCACCCAGCGGCGCGCCAATGAAAAAGAAGATGATGCACGACAGGGCCAGCATGAACTTGTTGATCATCTCAATATGATGCTCCCGGAGCAATCTGTCGCCATCACTGGTAATCATGCTTCTGAAATTAAGCTCGGTCACCTCCGACTGAACAGCATTGAGTGCCATGTTCACCGCGCTCAATTTCTCATCTTTGGTTAATTTGTTATATAGTGAATCAAAATGGTATGTTTTGCCTTGCGCTAATTTCACAGCTGCCAGCGAATCTCTTTTGTTGACTTTCGGAATGCGGTAGTACATTCGTTGCGCATCGTCATAGATGCTGCGCCCCACGCTGTCGTACGTCATGTTGAGTGAGTCGATGCCCGAAGTGAGTTGTGACAAACTTTTTGATTTGGCGTTGTTGGACAGTGCAGCGGCATCGGTCATGTTAAAATCGCCATCGTAGTCGAGCACGATTCGTTTGTCGGCAAAGGTCTCTCTGCGGTAAGGAATGCTGGCACTGGCGCCCAGTTCCTGCGACTGCATGTTCTCAAACCATTCGCCACTCCACAGGGTCAGCAGCAGATGCTTCTTGTCGGCCGTAGCCTGGAGCATGCCCGAATCGGCCAGAATGATGGCTTGGTCCTCGTAGCTGCCCGTCATCCTGTAAATCATGATGCCGTACAACTTGCCGGTGTCCATGTCTTTTTTTTGCACGTAAAGATTGCTGTTGGGGATGCCATCGTAGAAGATGCCTTCCGGAATCTCAAGCTCCGGGTTCTTCTGCGACATCGAAATCATCAGCTGGGCCATCTTCATGTTAGCGCTGGGGCCTACGTAGTTTTGAAAGTAAAAAGAACAAAAGCAAACCACAACCGAGATGACGATGAGCGAACGAAAGGTACGCATGGTTGATATGCCCGCCGACTTGATGGCCGTCAGCTCGCTGCTCTCGCCTAAATTGCCAAACGTGATGAGGGACGCCAGCAAGATGGCCAACGGAAAAGCCTGTGGAACAAGAGCCAAGCCCATGTACCAAAAAAACTGTGCCATGACCTCCATAGACAGTCCTTTGCCGATGAGCACGTCGACATACCTCCACAAGAACTGCATCATCAGTACAAACTGACAGATGAAGAAGGCCCCGGCGAACAGCAGTCCAAATTGCTTGGCGATGAATAAATCTAATTTCTTGATACGAAACATCTAAGCCCTTGATATGTTGTACACGTGTACGAACAATGTGCAAAAATAGCATAAAAAAATAAGATATG
>URFI01000091.1 GCA_900547085.1 uncultured Prevotella sp. | reverse complement strand
ACCAACGCGTTACAAACTCATTGACTTTGTAAGCCAATAGCATGCGAATAAGAGCGCAAACTCAATGACATTGCCCGTCAAAGTCAATGCTCTTGCATCTGTGTTACATGAATGAGTAAATGGATTGGCTATTTTTGAAAAAAAATAGGAATGTGACAACCAAAGTTGGCAGGATATGAGCCACCGGATTTACCCTAGTTTTCGATGGGCTTGTTTTTCATTCAAACGACAGCTTGTGAAGTGCTTTTTTCAAACGTTCGGCCTCAGATTGACGAATGGCCAGCGTGATACTACAGGTGTTGTCAAAAGTTTGTGAAACGATTCGAGGCTGCATATCTTTAACAATTCTCATCACCTGGTTCATCATGGGATAGGCAAATGTGTAGGTGATGGTTTCTTCTACCAGTTTTACCTCGATCTGTGATGCCTCAATGGCTGCCGAAGCAGCTGAGCGGTAGGCGACAATGAGTCCACTGGTACCCAATTTGGTACCACCAAAATAGCGGATTACAACTATTAAAATGTCGGTTAACTCGAAGGAATTGATTTGTCCCAGTATCGGTTTGCCTGCGGTACTCGACGGTTCTCCGTCATCATTCGCCCTGAAGTTAACACGTTCAGCCCCCAGCATATACGCGTAGCAACAGTGTCGGGCGTCATAATATTTTTTCTTGTACGCCTGCAAGATTGATTTTATTTCGTCTTCAGACGTTACATGATGCGCAAAGGCGAGGAATTTACTCCTCTTCTCAGAGTAAAATCCCTCGCCTACTTTTTGTGATATTGTCTTGTATTCGTCTAATATCATGACAGCTTGTGAATCACCAATCCGCTACGTAGTTTGGGTTCAAACCAAGTAGCTTTTGGCGGCATAATCTTGCCAGAATCGGCGATGTCCATGATTTGTTGCATGGAAACTGGATAAAGCGCCAATGCCATCTTCATTTCTCCACTATCTACTCTACGCTCAAGCTCTTCCAAGCCGCGCAAACCACCAACGAAATCAATACGCTTGTCTGAACGTAAATCCTTGATTCCGAGTAATTCATCGAGTATCAATCGAGAAGAAATATCTACATCCAACACACCAATTGGATCGTTGTCGTCGTATGTTCCCGGTTTTGCTTTCAAGCTATACCACTTTCCGTCGAGATATAAAGAGAATTCATGCAACTGCTGTGGCTTGTAACTCTTCGTACCTTTCTCTGTTACATCAAAGTTTTTCTCCAAAGCTTTTAGGAACTCTTCTGATGACATTCCGTTCAAATCCTTCACCACTCTATTATAATCTAAAATGGTTAACTGAGATGCTGGGAAGCATACAGCCATGAAATAGTTATATTCTTCATGACCCGTATGATTAGGATTAGCTTTTGATTTTTCAACCCCAACCAATGCAGCAGCTGCAGAACGATGGTGACCGTCAGCAATATACAAGGCTGGCATCTTCTTAAATTCAGCGGTAATGGTTTCTATATCCTTTGCATCGGAGATGACCCAGAACTGATGTCTAAAACCGTCAATAGGCGCAATGAAATCGTATTCGGGCTTTTCAGAGGCATATCGCTCAATCAATGACGTAAGCGTTTGATTGTCTGGATAAGCAAAGAAAACAGGTTCTATGTTGGCATCACATACCCGTACATGCTTCATTCTGTCTTCTTCTTTATCTCTTCGAGTCAATTCATGCTTCTTAATAACTCCATTGAGATAATCTTGACAATAAGCACCTACTACCAATCCATACTGTGTTTTACCATTCATGGTCTGGGCATAGATGTAGTAGTTTTCGTGCTCATCTTGCTTGAGCCAACCTTTCTCTTGGAACTTCTTAAAGTTCTTGGCAGCTTGCTCATAGACGCGTGGGTCATATTCAGATGCTCCTGGCTCGAAATCGATTTCTGGTTTTATAATGTGATACAAACTCTTCTCATTATCTCCAGCTTCTTCTCTCGCCTCATCAGAATCTAAGACATCATATGGACGTGACTCAACCTCTTCGACAAAATCTTTTGGGGGTCGAACGCCTTTAAATGGTTTGATTGTTGCCATGGTGTTTACTTGTTAACTTGGAATTTTGTGCAACCGTCTTTGAAATAAGCATTGATTTGCTGTGCGGCAGCAATTCCTGCATTTGCGTTGGCTTCTGCAGTCTGTGCGCCCATCTTCTTAGGAGTAGTGAAATAACGACCCTCGAACTTTGCAAATTCTGCATCAGCGTCTGGCTTGATGTCTGTTGCAAATTTAAGATCTTCACGTTCACCCATTAAACGCAACAATTCTGGTTCGTTGATAACTTCCTTGCGAGCTGTATTCACCAAGATGCCACCCTTCTTCATCAAGTTAACAACATCGTAACCAACACTTTGTTTTGTATGTTCATTGGAAGGAAGGTGTACACTGACAATATCACATAGCTTGAAAAGCTCTTCTTTAGTAGCTACGAACTGAACGCCATCTTCTTTTTTAGGATTCTCTGCATGTGAACGGCTGAAGCCATATACCTCCATACCAAAACCATTGGCGATACGAGCTACATGACGTCCAATGTTACCAAAAGCCAGGATACCTAATTTCTTTCCTTTCAGCTCACAACCTGATTTTCCGGAGAAGCAGCTACGAGACATATAAATCAACAAGCCAAATACCAATTCGGCAACTGCATTAGAGTTCTGACCTGGCGTATTTTCTACAACAATACCTTTTTCTTTGGCATAAGCGGTGTCAATAGAATCGTAACCAGCACCTGCACGAACAACAACTTTAAGTTTTGGAGCAGCATCAAGGATTTCTTTTGTTATTTTATCAGAACGAACAATCATCGCCTCTGCATCTTTAACAGCTTCTTTGAGTTCATCGGTAGAAGTGTATTTCTCTAACAGTTCAACGCAATGATTCTGGCTTTCCAACTCTTTTTTAATAGCCTCAACTGCCTTTCCATTAAAAGGTTTTTCTGTAGCAATAAGTACTTTCATTTGTTTAGAATATTGAATGGGTTAATTAACTACGCAATCACATCAAGAGGTGATTACGCATGAATTGATAAACAAACAGGCTAAAATAAGGCTGAATTAGGCAAACTGAATTATTAAGCTCGCCTAATTTCCTTATTTTAGCCTATTCGTAAATCATAACTAGTGTGTAGTTTGTGATTGATTAATGTTTGTCTTCGAATTCCTTCATGCAAGCGATCAGCTCTTTCACACCATCAACACACATTGCGTTGTAGCAACTTGCACGGAAACCTCCAACAGAACGGTGTCCCTTGATACCAACCATACCACGTTCGGTAGCGAACTCGAAGAATGGTTTTTCAAGATCCTTGTATTCATCATTCATGATAAAGCAGATGTTCATCAATGAGCGATCCTCTTCAGCAACAGTACCCTTGAACAGTTTGTTTCTGTCGATTTCAGCATACAACAAGTCTGCTCTTTCGTGAGCCAACTTATCCATCGCTTCTACACCGCCGTTCTTTTTAATCCAACGTAATGTTTCAAGAGCTGAATAGATAGGAACAACAGGAGGAGTGTTAAACATAGAACCCTTCTCGATGTGCGTGCGATAATCCAGCATCGTAGGTATTTCACGTCCGGTCTTGCCTAACATGTCTTCCTTAACGATAACGAATGTAACACCAGCCATAGCCAAGTTCTTCTGTGCTCCACCGTAGATGCATGCATATTTAGCAACATCAATTGGACGACTAAATATATCTGATGACATATCTGCAATGAGTGGCACCTTTACATCCAAGTCTTTGCGAATCTCTGTACCGTAGATGGTGTTGTTAGAAGTAATGTGGAAATAATCACAATCTTCAGGTACGCTCCATCCTTTAGGAAGATAAGAATAGTTCTTGTCAGCGGAAGAAGCTACTTCTACTACTTCTCCGAAGAACTTTGCTTCTTTCAAAGCTTTTTTAGCCCATGTACCTGTATTCAGGTAGGCAGCCTTCTTCACAAAGAAGTTGTTAGGAATCATGTGGAACTGCAACGATGCACCACCACCTAAGAAGATAACTGCATAGCCTTCTGGTATCTGCAACAACTCTTTAATCAAAGCTACAGCCTCGTCAACAACAGGCTGAAAGTCTTTTGCACGGTGACTAATCTCCATCAGAGAGAGTCCGCTACCATTAAAATCAAGAATTTGTTTCGCTGTGTTTTCAATCACCTCACGAGGGAGGATTGATGGACCTGCATTAAAATTGTACTTTTTCATATTAATTGATTAGTTAGTAGAAATAAATGTTTGTCTTATTTGGGGGCTAATTTACGACATTAGTCTGAAAGAAAAAAATATTAATGCATTTTTTTTGCGCAAAGCCTCTTTTTTTATAAAATTGGCTCTACCAAAGTCTTTATTCCCTTGATTTTTTCACCTTTGGACAGCTGGAGAACTTGTTGCAACTTATTTCGAACCACGGCTACATATACATAATAGTCTTTAACATCGATACGTCCGATTTCTGTTGATTTCAAACCACATTTCTTACACAAGAATCCCACGACATCCATCTTACTGATTTTATTTTTCTTTCCTTTTCCGATGTACAATGTAGCCATTTTGGGTTCCATGGGAACTGGTGGAAGTTGTACTGGAAAGTCAAAGTTCGTGATGTCAGAAGAGATAAATTCAGGAATGCTCTCCGTTGGTCCGATGATGAGAAAGCTTTTTCCTATTTTGTCCCATCGGGCCGTTCTTCCTATTCGATGTATGTAGCCATCTTCATGTTCAGGCAAATGATAATGAACGATATTACTTACATCGGGAATGTCAAGTCCACGAGAAGCCAAGTCGGTACTGACCAAGACATTGACGGAACCATTAGAAAATTGATAGAGTGAATCTTCACGTTGTTTTGGTCAAGCGCTCCATGGAAAACCGTGGAGGAAAATCTATGTTCCTGCAAGTATCCATGAATTCGCTCGGCACTATCTCGGTAATTGACAAAGACGATACTACTTTGATTGTCAAAAGTGAGCAACAACTTGGACAAGGTTTCCAATTTATCTTTGTCAGGACTGGATACAGCAAAGATTTGAATCTGATTTGTGGCATTATCCTCATCCAGATAATCCAAACGCTGCAGACGGTTTACATTGACAAATTCTGGGATGGAGTCGGCATCTGTTGCCGATAGGAGTATTCGTTGCTTGACTGCATGCAGTTGCGCCAACACCTCCTTCATTTCATCCTGGAATCCCATTTCAAGACATTTGTCGAACTCATCTATCACGACATATTGTTTGTTTTCTGTGACGATGTTTCCTTTGCTAAGATGATCGTTGAGTCGGCCAGGTGTGGCAAATATGATTTGAGGTTGAATCTGTTTCAACTGTTTGTGCTCATCCATAGCTGGCCGACCGCCATAACAAGCGTAAGAACGTACGGGCGTAGACAAAGCTTTCAAGATACTTGATGACTGAAGAGCCAACTCTCTGTTTGGCACGATGACTACAGCTTGCAGCTCATCGCCTGATACCTCTATTTTTTGTATCAACGGCAGTAAATAAGCCAATGTTTTACCCGATCCCGTAGGAGACAAGATGACAACATCTGCCTGCCCACCCAATATGAACCGAGATGCTTCTTGCTGCATAGGGCTTAATTCATCAATACCCAGTTTGTTTAAATTAATATCAACACTCATGGTCACCCCTTCTTTGCGTTTATAATTTTATCAATCTCATCAAACTCTTTACCCATATTCAGATTTAGGTAAATAGTATAGAGCGGGAGGCTCCAACGCTCTTTCATGTCAGGAGCCAGTTGTCGGTATCGTTCGAGATAGGGCAAAGCCTTACGATAATCATTTAAAATCATTTGTCTATGCTGCTTTGATACCTGCAACTCTTTGTCCAAAATAACAGCTTGATTAAAATAGGCCAGCCCAGCATTTAAATAAGGTTCCATCATGCTATCATTCTCTGCAATCAATCCGTCACATATTTCTATACATTCGTCATATTGTCCCGTATTCAGCAACACCGTACTCTTTGCAAACCGATAAATCTGATTGGTGCTGTCGACAGATATAGCTTGATTGATGACGTGCAGTGCTTTGTCGAAGCGATGATTCTGCACATAATAGTCTACCAGCCGTGGAAAGAAGAACGGAAAGTCAGGATGTGATGAGAATCCTTCTTCCAATGTCTTTAAGTACAAGGTAGTATCGCTCATTTCCTTATACGTTTGCGCCAAATATTGTAGCATGTAAACGTAGTGAGTTGTATCCTTCAATGCTAAAGGAGTGTGTTTCAAGGTTGATTGGTGGTTCTTGAGCTTGTAAGCATTGTAGGCCGCCCAATAAGAAGCCTCGGGCATCAACTTGTCACGTCTCATATAGTCATACTTCTTGAACAAAGGTTGATACGCGCAATTGATGTATGCGTCATACATATCATAAGCTTCTTGATACTTATGCTTCAGCATGAAATAGGCTCCGCCATTGAAAAGGTTGGGTCTGATTTGGTTTAAGAACTGAGCATGTTCATCTCTGTATTCTATTTTAATGACTCCTTTTTTGTTGGGTGTCGCATCAATAGAGTCGAAAGCTTGCAAAACATCAAACATTTTTTTTCCCAATGAAAATAACTTAGCCGTATCGTACTTTTGCTTTAAATACAGCTTTTCATTTCCCTGCTCATACTGCTTTTTGACAGCTTCGAACAGTGTTATCCATATTTTCTTATTATTTCTGTTCGTGGAGTCTTTCAACAAATTACTCATGGAATTTTCTGCTTTTTCCAGATTATTACCATGTTTAATCCATTGTCTAGCCTGAGATATATCTTTTCTCTGTGCTTGCACTGAACAAACAACTATGATAAGTAAAAGGAAAATATGTATCAATCTTTTCATATTAATCAACTATTATAAATTAATCAGCTCTTTTAAGAATCTCTAGTGAGATGATGTATTTAGCAAAAGTGATGAATAATTTCTGAATATTGAACTCTTATTTCTGCAAATATACGGAAAAAGTTAATATCCTCTACATTTATTACTATAAACTTAACATTATTTGCAAAGGGATAAATAAAGTTTTGCAATCATATAAAAACGTGGAGGATATACCTCACGATACATCCTCCACATTAAGATTATTAATAGTATTATTATTTATTCAAATTCTCCATTTCTTTCGTTCTACTGTCTTCAGCACCGTAGAGCGAGTAATAGCACTGATATAATGGATAGCTCCAGTTTGCACGACTCTTATCGGGATCAAGGTCACGAGCTTTTTCCAGATAGCCAACTGATTCTGTATAGAGTTTCTTTTGCTCGGCAGCATTATTCAAACCTTGTGCTTTTGAATTGATACAGAACCCAAGATAAGTGTATACAAGTGGATCCTTGGCGTTCACAGATACCGCTTTCTTATAGCCTTCAATAGCTTCATCCCACTGACTAGCATTCATTGCAATTTGAGCTTTCATTGCCAAAGCACTGAAATTGTTGGGATCTTCTTGCAGTTTAGAAGCAACCAATTTATTCAACTCTTCTTTGTTGTCCATGCCGTTATACATGGCACTTAACGCGCTGAACACTTGCTCATTACCCTTTTCTTTTACATACAGTTCTTTCAAACTTTCAATAGCTTTCAACGAGTCTGATTTTGATGTGAGCCCTTGTGTGATGAGATACGACTTCAAGTTCAATGCCTCCTTATGCACATCCTTTGCTGTATCCTGCAAGGCTACATCTGCATATTGGTTTGCCAAATCAACCTTCTTATCTTGGAAGGCATATACAGCTGCTACACGCGCCACCTCTCCAAGATATTGATCATAAGCAGGTTTGTTAGCAACATCCTTAAACAAATTAGCTTGAGACGAAGATACATACAGACCGAAGTTCTTCAAAGCTCCTTGCTGATCATTCTTAGTTCCAGCGTCCTGTCCAGCATTAATCAACTGAGGGCGTAAGTTGTACAAACGATTTTGATTGTCCTTGTGAAACTTAGGTTTTACCTTTCCTTTCGCATTGGGCATCATATCGTATTTGTCTGCCTCAATACCAGCATTTATTGCGTGGTAGAGTGCATCATAATACCCCACAGTATCATATTGTTGCTGTTCACCCTGTTTAAGCTGTTGACTAAGCATATTCTTCTCAATGATACTCTGCTCTTTGTTCACTTTTTGCATAGCAAGGTCGACTAGCTTATTATAAGCTTTTGCTTTTTCTTCATTGTTTGCCAATTGTGATAAATTTGACTTGACCAAATTCTCTGCTTCAACAAATGTTTTTGCAGACATGATAGCCTTTAACGCGTCACTGTCACCGGCAAAAGACGTTGAGGCACCCAGTGCCATCAAAGCCATCAACATTAATTTTTTCATAATTTCGTTATTTTTAAAGGTTTATTTTTATTCGTTAGGCTCCAACTCATCATCAAAATCTACCAATGGAGCCTCTTCAGCAGTTGTCTTGTCTGACCCAGAGTTCATGGTATCCTCTCCCTCTCTATCGGGCTGATCCAATTCCTCTTTATTATCTTCTTCCAAAGATGCTTCCAGTTCTGAGCTCATGGTCTTACATACACTGGCGATGACATCGTTCTTCTTTGACAGAT
>URFI01000090.1 GCA_900547085.1 uncultured Prevotella sp. | reverse complement strand
GATGTCGCGCAGCTTCTTCTCCCAGATGCCCGTCAGCTCGCAGCTCGTCAGCAGTTTCTCCTTGATGATGTCAATAAGTTGTATTCCCAAGGGCGTCGCTACGATGCGTTTGCGTTCGCGCTGGATGTAATGACGCTTGAATAGAGTTTCGATGATGCTGGCGCGTGACGAGGGTCGACCGATACCGTTTTCCTTCAAGGCGGCACGCAGCTCCTCGTCGTCAACAAACTTTCCCGCCGTCTCCATGGCGCGCAGCAGGGTGGCCTCGGTGTAATATTTCGGTGGGGTGGTTTGCTTCTCGGTCAGGGTGGGGACGTGTGTTCCGCTCTCGCCCTTTGTGAAGGTGGGCAGGGTGCGTTCCTCGTCTGCAGCCTTCTCGTCAGCGTCGTCGTCCTCTTGCTGGTTTTTGGCGTACACGTTCCTCCATCCCGGGGCCAATATCTCTTTGCCGCTCGCCTTGAACTCGATGTCCTTCACCTTTCCCATGACGGTGGTGGTGGCGAACTTGCAATCGTCGTAGAACACGGCGATGAAGCGTCGGGCGATGAGGTCGAACACGTTTTCTTCCATGTTCGACAGTCCCTTGGGTGGCACGCCGGTGGGGATGATGGCGTGGTGGTCGGTTACTTTTGAGGAGTCGAACACCTTTTTCGATTTCTTCAGCGGCTTTCCGCCCAACGGCTTGATGAGTTCGGCATACACCGTCTTGCTTTGTATCTTTGTCTGATAAAGGCCGTTCATGGTTTGCGGACATTTGGGATAGATGTCGTCCGACAGATACTGGGTGTCCACACGCGGATAAGTGGTGTATTTCTTCTCGTACAAACTTTGAATCAGGTTGAGCGTCATCTCGGCCGAATAGCCAAACTTCTTGTTGCAGTCTACCTGCAACGAGGTGAGGTCGTATAGCTTTGGCGGTGCTTCCGTGCCCTTTTTCTTTTGCACGTCGGTCACGGTAAACGGTTCACCCTCAATGGTCTTAAAGGCAGCCTCGCCATCCTCTTTCTTGTCAAAGCGGCCTTTGGTGGCGGTAAACGTGGTGTCGCGGTAGATGGTGGCCAGCACCCAATACGTCTCGGGCTTGAAGTTGTCTATTTCTTTCTGCCTGCTCACAATCAGCGCCAAGGTGGGTGTCTGCACTCGCCCTATGCTCAGCACCTGTCGGTTGCGTCCATATTTCAGGGTGTACAGACGCGTGGCGTTCATGCCCAATATCCAGTCGCCGATGGCGCGTGACAACCCAGCCAGATACAGCGGCTCGTAGACCGATTGCTCTTTTAGCTTGTTGAATCCCTCGCGGATGGCCTCGTCGGTCATTGAGCTTATCCACAACCGCTTCACGGGGCATTTGGCTTGCGCCTTCTGCATCACCCACCGCTGAATCAGCTCACCTTCTTGTCCCGCGTCACCACAGTTGATGATGCTGTCGGCATGCTGCATCAGTTGTTCGATGATGGCAAACTGTCGTTTGATGCCCTCGTCGTCGATGAGCTTGATGCCGAACCTTGGCGGCAACATGGGCAGGGCGGCCAAACTCCAGTGTTTCCAGTTATCGTAGTAGTCGTTGGGCTCTTTCAGACAGCACAGGTGTCCGAAGGTCCACGTCACCTGGTAGCCATTGCCCTCCATATAACCGTTTTTCGAGCTATGGGCACCTATGATGCGTGCGATGTCTTTGGCCACGCTGGGTTTCTCTGCTATGCAAACAATCATTGTCAGTATCAGTCTTTCGTTTTTTACAGTTCCACCACCGTGATGCCCGCACCGCCAAACTGCACGTGCTCGTCACGGTAACCGGTTACGTTGGGTATGCCCGAGAGGTAGTCGCGGATGAGTTGGCGCAGGATGCCGTTGCCCTTTCCGTGGAGGATGCGCACCCGATCCATACCCATAAGTATGGCATCGTCGATGAAATACTGCACAGCGTTCAGGGCCTCGTCGCCCCGCATGCCCCGCACGTCCAGGTCTTGGTGAAAGTTCTTGCGGTGCTCGTCGATGGTGCCGCGTGTTTTTTTACTTATCTTCACGGCCCCCAGTCGTTCTTCCAACGTAGGCTGCGTGGTTTGTTCGATGGCGTGTTCCAACCTACTGGCGCGCATCTTGGTGCGCATGTCGCCGAAGATTACGGTAGCGTTGTCGCCCTCCACCTGCTCAACGGTGCCGATGGTGGTGAGACCGATGATACGAACCCGGTCGCCCGGTGCGATGGCTTTTCGCTGTTGCTGGCGGTCGGCAGCCTGTCGCACCTCTTCTTGTCGCTTCTGTTGCTGTTTGGCTTTCTCGGCCTTGCGCTTTTCCTTGCGTTCTTTGCGAAGCCGCATCTGCTCCACCTTCTTGGCAAACTGCTCATCGCTCATGGTGCCGTTGGTTGCTTGGGAATCGTCGGCCTTGATGCCCTGTTCAAACACCTTCAAATCTTCTCGTATGCGCCGCGTGGCCTCTTTCTCGGCCTGCTGCTCGCGTATCTCGCGTATGGCGTTCTCAATGCGCTTGTTGCTCTGCCTGAACAGTTCGTCGGCCTGCTCTTTGGCGCGCTTGATGATGAGCTTGCGTTCTTGCTCCACCTCACGAATATCGTTCTCGTAGCGTGCGATGGTCTTCTCCATGTCCTTCTCGCGCTGGTGGATGGTTTGCCGCTTGTTCTCCCAGTAGCGCTTGTCGCGCACGATGTCCTGAAGGTATTTGTCGCTTTGTATGTAGTCGGTCCCCACGATGTCGCTGGCCTTGCTGATTACCGTTTCGGGGATGCCCGTCTTGCGCGCTATCTCGATGGCAAAGCTGCTGCCCGGCTGTCCGATGGCCAACTTGAACAAGGCCTGCATCTCGTGGCGGTCGTAGAGCATGGCTCCGTTAACCACACCGGGGTGAGCGTCGGCGTAATGTTTCAGGTTCTGGTAGTGGGTGGTGATGACGCCCCATGCCTGTTTGTCGCAAAACTGCTCCAGCACCGCCTCGGCAATGGCGCCACCTATCTGTGGCTCGGTGCCGGTGCCAAACTCGTCGATGAGCAGCAGGGTGCCGGGATTGGCCGTCTTCATCATGTTCTTCATGTTGAGCAGGTGGCTCGAGTAGGTGCTCAGGTCGTTCTCTATGCTCTGTTCGTCACCGATGTCAATCATCAGGTGTTCGAAGATGCCCGCCTTTGAGCGTTCGCCAACGGGGATGCTCAGTCCGCATTGCAGCATGTATTGTAGCAGTCCCACGGTCTTGAGGCATACCGACTTGCCGCCGGCGTTGGGTCCCGAGATGATGAGCATGCGCTTCTGAGGCGTGAGGATGATGTCGAGCGGCACCACCTGTTTGCCCTGTTTCTCCAGCGACAGGCGCAGCAGGGGGTGCGTGGCCCCAATCCAGTCGATGTACGGCTGTGACTGTAGTTGCGGTTCAATGGCCTTGATGAGTTTGGCCAACTCGGCCTTGGCGCGCACCAAGTCAATCTTGGCCAGCATGCCGTAGGCCATTAACAGCTCTTTGACGTGCGGCCGCACCTCGCGCGTCACCTCGGAGAGAATGCGAATCACCTCTTTGCGTTCCTCGCTCTCCAGTTCCCTGATGCGGTTGTTGGCCTCTACCACCTCGGTGGGTTCGATGAACACGGTGCGTCCCGTGGCCGACTCGTCGTGCACGATGCCCTTGATCTTGCGTTTCAGTCCTGGTGCCACGGGGATGACCAGTCGACCGTCGCGCAGGGTGGGGGCCACGTCTTTGTCTACCACGCCCTCGCTCTGGGCGGCGCGCAGGATGCTGGCCAGCGTGTGCGAGATGCTGCCCTCGGTGCGTCTTAGTTCGCTGCGTATCTGTGCCAGGGTCGGTGAGGCGTTGTCGCGGATGTGCCCCAACTTGTCGAGAATCTGGTCGATTCGCCGCAAAAGCTGTGGAAACACCACCACGCCGCGCGTCAGTTCTTGCAGGGCAGGGTAGCGGTAGCGGGTGGGACGGCTGTCGTCGTCATCCCCCTCGCCATCCCTCTTGACTTGTCTTTCGCCTTGTGCGTCATCGGCATCATCGCCTTCGGTCTGAGCCAGAAAGCGCACAATGGCGATGATGGTCTCCAGCGAGCGGCGCAGGTCAAACAGCTCGTCTTCCTCCAAGTGCGTGTTCTCCAGTCGAATGCGGGCGATGGCCTGTCGCATGTCGAAGAAATATTGCAGTGGAAAGTTGTCGTCCTCCTGCTGTATGCGCCTCATCTCTCGCGTCTGCTCGAGCCATGCACTGATGGTGGCGGGGTCGGTGCAGAACGCCAGAGCGTCCACCTGTTCCTTGCCCAGCGTGGAGAGGCAGCGCGCCTTCAGCAGTTCGCGTATCTTGTCAAAGCCAATCTTGCTTTCAAAGTTCGTTGGGTATATCATGTTGCAAAGATAAGCATTTACGAACAAATGGCCATCTTTACCAAAGCGCAACCTTGCCTATTTTCCCTAAATCGATTGAGGCCGTTGGCACGCCGAGGGCCTTGAACACCCTGCTCATGGTTGGAATGCTGATGCTGTAACCTTTTTCCAGCCTTGAAATCTGAGCACGCTTCACCCCGATGCGCTCACCCAATTCCTCTTGGGTGAGGTTTTGTTCAATCCTGGCTTTCTTAATGGCTTCGCCTAACTTATAAGCATGAATCGACGCTGCCACTCTTTGTTCGAACTCATCACGTCTTGGCGTACCTATTTTTCCGAAGTGCCGATCAAGAACTTCATCAGAAGTGTACGTCTTGAATTTTCCTACTTGTTTCATATCTTTTATTTTTTATCCTTGAAATACTCCAGTCTAATTCTTTCTGCCTTAACAATTTCTTTTGGTGGTGTCTTCTGTGTCTTTTTGATGATGCCATGCGTTGCTATCACCAACGTTTCTTCTTTCGTGTCCCAAAAGGCAAACAATCGATAAGCAATCTTGTTGTAAAGACTTCTGAACTCCCAAATGTCGCTGTTATCCAGTTTTTTGAACAGCTTGGAATTTTTTTCGCCACCCTCAATACGTTTGACGATTTCGAGAAGTTTGTCTGCTGCCGATGTTGGTAGACTCTCAATAAAATCCAGCGCATCTTCCAGATATATGACTTTTGGCTTGTTTCTCATACGAAGTTTCTTTATCTATGCAAAGATAGAAAAAGTTTCTAATATACGAAACATTTGCACCCATTTTAACCTGTATTTCACACAGTTCTTTCATTTAAAAAATGATGTATTTTGTTGTTGTAATCAGCGTAGATAAAATCAACAACGATATAAACGAAAAAAATGAATTTGATGGTTGGCGTTTATTATCTTGTTCACGTCATCCGCTTCATTCCGTTGCAAAGAGGAGGAGTTTAGCTTCCCGATTCATCACAACAGGGTAAATAGGTGGCAAGGCGTATACCCTACAAGGTAGCGTTGGATAGCGATATGTGGTAGCCACGGGCTGTAAGCCCATAAGCTTATAGCCCAGGGCAACGCCCTGAGGTTGGAATGCGTTGGGGTGGCTGCGCCCTGTAAGGGCAAAAGCATGTGATTATCATATTGTTACGCTTGCTTTTCCTCATGCTTTTGCCCCTGTAGGGCGTACAACTACTCTCTCGCTTACCCAAGGCGATGCCTTGGGCTATAGGCTTTTGGGCTTACAGCCCGTTATATGTTTCTGGGATCTATGTTCGTTATAAGATTTTGAGCATGACATGGTTACACCGTCTTTATTCCTCTTCCAACATCTTATAGGCTTGAAGGTACTTTTTTAGCCTTTCTATATCTTTGTCCGTAAGTACATTCAGCCTCGTGATATCCATGTTGTCTTTGAGGTCAGCTATCTTCACCCTACGCCCAATGGGATTAGCCTTGCTGCGCTGAATAAAGTCAAAATAATCTTCGTCTTTATTTCGAGAGACAGATAGAACGGCGTCCACGATGTATGTCGGGAATCCCTGCATGTGCAGATATTCGGCTGTGATATCTCCATCTTCTATCGTATCGTGTAAGAGGGCTACTATCTTACTGTCATCGTCCTGGCATAACTTCTCAACACGAAGCGGATGTCCTATGTATGGCTTCCCTCCCTTATCTACTTGTGTTTTGTGCACTTCGGTAGCAATCTGCATAGCCTTGTCTCGAAATTCATTGAAATTTGTCATAACAGTCTATTCAAAATTAAGTTCTAATTTCATTCCAAGAGATTTCATGTCATCCAGTTCCTTTTTTATTTTTCGCTCTCGCTTATTCTGTGGCGTTCGTTCACCGCTCCATAGCTTGGCGTATATCAAGTCCAAATCAAGATCTGGAGAATTTACATATTCCTCGTAACTCTTATATTTTCGGCCTTCTGCATCTATGTACATAGAGATTTATATGATATGTAAGACTTTGAATCTGCACCATGTTTTCTGAAGTCCCACTCGCTTCAATTAAAAATACGAGAATCTCCTACTTTAGATATTCTTCACACAAGGCAACCCACAACGAGGCACCAATGGGGAGGATTTCCTGATCGAAGATGTACTTAGGATTGTGTACCATAGGCGTTTCACCATTACCTAACATGATGTAACTTCCGGGTCGTTCTTGCAACATAAAGGCAAAGTCTTCACTGCTCATCAACGGCTTGCAAGGGTACACTACATTTTCCTCTCCAAAGTATTTGCGCGCCACTTCGGCAGCAAAAGCTGTTTCTTCGTGGGAATTAACAAGCACTGCTCCAGGTTGTCCCTCTTTTATTTCATATTTACAACCAAAGCATTCTGCTTGGGCAGCCGTGATCTCACGAATACGCCCATCGGGCTGCATGTTGCGCATAGACAACTTGAGTATAGCTTCGTCTGGAATAACGTTTCCTGCGTTACCTGCTTGGAATGAGCCGATGGTGACCACGCCATTATTCCAAGGAGAGAGGTTGCGTGCAACAATCGTTTGTAGGGCCATCACCAATGAGGCACCAGCTACGACGGGGTCAATGCTTAGTTCGGGCATAGAACCATGCCCACCACGCCCCATTAAGCGTATTTCCCAATTGTCTACAGCCGACATTGTTTCTCCATCATGAAAATGCAGTACACCCTTTGGTAGTCCCGGAATGTTGTGTATGGCATATATTCTATCGGCATTAAACTTCTTGAAAAGTCCATCGTCAATCATCGAAGGACCGCCCTGCATGGTCTCTTCGGCAGGCTGAAAATAGAAGTAAACGGTACCATTAAAGTGCTTTGTATCTGCCAGATACTTAGCTGCCCCAAGCGCCATGGCACTGTGACCGTCGTGTCCGCAGAGATGAGAAATGCCGTCGTGCCTACTCTTGTAAGGCAGGTTGTTGATTTCCTGAATAGGGAGCGCATCCATGTCGGCTCTAATGCCTATTTTCTTCTTTCCGTCGCCATGACTTAGTACGCCTACCACACCCTCAATGCCATGTTTTCCTACATGCTCATGAACCTCGTAGCCCATATTTTTTAGCAGGTCGGCAACATACTTGCCTGTATTTACCTCTTGGGTAGATAATTCGGGTTCTTGGTGCATGGCTTCCATCCACTGTTTCATCAGTGGCAACATGGCAGCCAATTCTTTCATTGGTTTTACGTTCATTTTACTCATATCGTTGGTTTTTGCGTATAGCTTCTCAAAAAAAGTGAGGAGTGAGATTAAAATCACACAAAGATAGTTATTTTTTCATGAAATTATCAACGGAATCACTTCAAATGCGTGTAAGACATCACGATTTTTTTATTTAAAAAAGCCTCTCGTTGACCACAACTATGATTTGCTTTTGTTTCACCAACTTTCGCCCTTCCATGCAGGAGCCGTGTGCCATTTTCGTTCTGTTTTCTCATTCCGTTCATTGTTTTTGTCCGCAAATTTAGGTCGTTTTGGCGTACCTTCCAAAAGACAGCACTAGGCATTGCGGGAGCAAAATGATGTCGCATGAGCGTGACGTTCACGTTCCGAACCGGAGGAATGAGGAGCGGGGAACCAGTGCAGCGGGCAGCGGTGACGGGAGAGAGGAGACCGTGGAAAGTCGGAAAGGCGTGGCAAACTATTCGGCATCGTGTCCTCGACGCTGTTTTTGTCGTTTGTCCTAAATTTTTATTTCTTAAAAAAAACGACGACGGCGACGTTTCTCGTCCTATCGTCGTCGGATTATCAGTATCATGAGTATCATCAGTATCATTAGTATGATTAGTATTATTAGTATTATTAGTATATATAGGAGCCATGCTTGATTATCAATGAGTTAGGAGGGGGTAAATTGATTGTTCGTTCAATTATGAATCAATTATGGTTCAACGAACGTTTAATGTTGATCGATGTTTCGTTTGAAGTTTTAGGTTGGCTCAACCTCTCATGGGGTGTTCTTTTTTATCGCGAAATGTTAAGTATTTTTACGTCAGCCCCTGTGTGATTCGTATCATTTTCAACGTCCTGCAATGGATAGTCTGTTGCCCTGCAATCTCTTTGGGATTGCCTATCAAAGTCATGTGTATTGGCAGCCAATGTCATAGAGTTTTCGTCCACCTTATTAAATAGTTATCAATACTATAACGAAGATACCATAAAAAAGGCAATCGGGTTGATTATTATTAACCGTAAGTTCAATTAAGAAATGCAACTTTTGGCAATAAACAAAAGGAGCGAAAAA
>URFI01000089.1 GCA_900547085.1 uncultured Prevotella sp. | reverse complement strand
AATAAGATGACTACATGCCGATACATACATTCTACTTGTGCACCTATTTTAGCGCGCAGGTGCACTGTTGACGCCTCATCTGCGAACGGGTTTGGTGCGATAATGACATTCGTACTTACCCTGCGTCATACCCTTCAATTTATTTTTTATCATTTGTTTACGGAACGGTGAGATGCGATCAACGAACATTTTACCGTCCAGATGGTCGAACTCATGCTGCATCACACGAGCCAAGTAGCCCTCTATCCATGCATCATGCGGTGTAAAGTCTTCATCCATGTACTGCACATGAATGCGTGTGGTTCTCGAAACGGCTTCATGGATGCCGGGAATGGAGAGACATCCCTCTTCCATCGACTCCTTAGGAGCGTTCTCGTCAATCTCTATGATATGCGGATTGATGTATGCACGCCTGAAATCTTTGTATTCGGGAAAGTCGTCACTCAACACGTTGAGGTCGATAACTACTACGCGGATGGATTTTCCTATCTGCGGTGCGGCTAGGCCAATACCATCTGACGAATCAAGTGTTTCAAACATGTCTTGAATCAACTGTCCCAATCCTTCATACTCGGGCGTGATGTCCTGCGCCACTTTGCGAAGCACGGGCTGACCATATATATAAATAGGTAATATCATTTTTTAGTTTACAAGTTTACAAGTTGACGAGTTTACGAGGTGATAGTTTACAAGTTGATGGTTGACGAGGTGATCGTTCTGTGGCTGACAAGGTGATGGGTTCCTGTTTCCTATTTATGACCGAACCATGAACTTGCCTACTCGCAGCCATGTACATGCAAACACATATCAATCCTGTTACAACGCCGTTTACCTTAGTCGTTTCGACTCCATATAACTTTGCAGAATGATGGTTGCCGATATCTCGTCTACCAATGCTTTGTTTTGTCGGGCTTTCTTGCCGATGCCACTTGCGATCATGGCCTTATGAGCCAACACGGATGTAAAACGCTCGTCGTAATATTCGATGGGTATCTGTGGCATGGCCTTTCGCCATCGGTTTACAAACTGCTCCACCCGAGCCATGTTCTCACTGGGCTTGCCATTGGTTTGCATGGGCTTTCCAATGACAATCCGTTCCACCTCCTCGCGCGCTACATAGTCTTTGAGATAGTCGAAGAGTGTAGATGTAGAAACAGTTGCCAATCCATTGGCTATAATTTGCAATGGGTCGGTAACTGCTATGCCCGTACGTTTCTTTCCGTAATCTATCGAAAGGATACGCATAGTATCTGTAAATGGTATTGGAGCGGCAGTTAACTGGGAGTTCGTCGGGAGCTCATCGGAGTGAACAGACGCCACCCTTGCTGGTGAACTCGTGCGTAACTATCTTTTGCTAGCACTTACCAGTACCTCTTTAGCTCACACCATTTACCATCATCCTCTTATTTCTTGTACAGCAACCAAGCGTCAGGATACGTAGAACGGAACTGGTTGCGCGATGCTACAGCCGAAGCTTTGTCGGCATGGGTTGTGGCAACAACGCGGTACATGTTGCGTTCAGAGTTGTAAGCGATTTGTGCTCCATAGCCGGCTGACTGCAACGTACGCTGCAATCCCTCTGCGTTGGCCTTCAATCCGAACGAACCTACAACCACGCTGAATGCGCTCAAGCCACTACCGCTCACCACTGTCACGGCTTCGGTACGTACCGTTGCGTTGTCAACATTATCTACAACCTGGGTCTGTGTTACAGGGGCTGGGGTCAAAGGAGCAACCACCGGAGCCTCGGTCTGTGCCGATGCCTGTGCGTTTTCCTGTGCCTTTGCCTTTTCGTATGCTTTCTTATAAGCGCTTTCACTTGATTTACAACCGGTAAAAGCCAGTGCTACACACAAGCCCGCGCACAAAAAAATACTTTTTTTCATAATTCTGTAAGATATTATTAATTAAACCTGTTGATTCATTATACTTGGCGAAGGTACAAAATATCCGCTAAAATGGAACAAAAGAGCCGCATAAAGTTTGTTAAATGCTCAAAACTCATGTTTTTTAACAAAAATATGCAATGCTTTAACTATCTATCTGCAAAACTTTTCTTATATTTGCGATAATTCGAAACATTCGAACACTTATAACGTTATAAAGAACTGATTTAGTAACAACTTTAAAAACAATTAAACAATGAGAACAGTAGGTTATATCGGCGCATTCTTAGGTGGCGCCATCGCAGGTGCAGTGGTTGGGTTATTGATAGCTCCACAAGAGGGTAAGAGAACACGCAACAAGATTTCTGACACGGTTGATGATTTCTGCAAGAAACACGACATCAAACTGTCAAAGAAAGATGTTGACAATTTGGTTGACGACATCAAAGAGGCTGCATCAGACATCGTAGAGTAAACATTAGTATATGTTTTCAAACGATCAGAACGTTGAGACCATCGGCCGTTTGGTCGATATATTCAAACATTACATCGGGCTTCAAACAGAATATGCGAAGCTCGATGTGATTGAGAAGGTGGTACGTCTTATCACAGTCATCACCTTGGTCACAGCGCTTTCCATCATCATGATATTGGCACTCATCTACGTGTCGTTCGCAGCAGCATACGCGCTCGAACCGCACGTGGGGCTGCCTTTTGGCTTCCTGATTGTGGCTGGAGGCTATTTATTCATCTTTTTGTTGTTCTTCCTCTTCCGCAAACAGTGGATAGAGCGACCACTTGTCAGGTTTCTGGCAAGCCTATTAATGGAGAAGTGACATGACAAACAATACAGATAATAACGCTCCCGCACAATATAAGTCGCTTAGTGAAATCAGGATACGCAAAGACCAGATTTTGAAAAGCATCAGGAAGGATGACGAAGGCATGCGGCATCTTTGGAACAGCATGTTCAACAAGCCAGCCACACTAACATCAAAGCTGCCCTCAAAACGTATATCGGGGTTGATGAACACTGGGACCGGCATCTTCGACGGCGTGCTGTTGGCCTGGAAATTGTACAGAAAATTCAAGAAAAGAAGATAATTTTTTTCAGAAACTAAACTATGACAACCGATTGACGGTTGTCATTTTTTTTTTGCGACCCCATTGGTATTGCCGTCCAAAAGCATCGACACGATCTTCATCAATCTTAAGTCTGGCTCTAAAATCGAGTTTCCATTCGTAAGCTGAGCTGACGACTACATGCCCCGTTTTGTCATTGATTGTTAACTTACTGGATGAACCTCTCCAGAAAAACGTCATGGAAAACGCACCCTCTAACAATATCAATTCGGATTAACCACTTGACTACAAGTTGCGATTATGTTGTGTTTATTCAACGTTTTTTGCCCCTAAAACGGCACCTGTAAACTTTCAAACTAGAAAAAAACGATAGGCTTGGAGGATGCAAACAAGAGATTTTGGAACGAGAAAAATCGAATTTTATCACAAATGGATTGACTTCACGCGCAAAAAAGCAACACTTTGGCAACCAATCAACATGCTTTTGAGCAGCAAAAGCATACATATTGCACCCTAAAAGCATTGCTTTTGGTATGAAAAGTCTTATCAAGTTGTAACGAAATAGTATCATATATTTATAAATACCTGTGTATGAATGATATATAAAAATCGCTCATTTCGGGCGTATTTGTGACAAGATGGATGGTTGTTTGCAAATTCGCCAAGCATGAAGAGGTTGGTTGTCAAGAAAATTTATCTCCACTTATCTTCGGAATCTTTTTCATAACGACACTACGAGTGATAAAGTTGAGCTTTCAAAATGATGTGACTTCTGAATTGGTTTCGGGGTGGTAGGCACTGACAGTTGCAGCTGGAAAGTTGTGTTCATGCTGACAACGAGCGAGGTATGTGTCGTAATTTTAATGATTTATGAGCAAAAAAAAAGAGTACCGCCGTACTCTCAATCTTATTAACCTTAAATCTAATACTATGAAAAACACATTGCAAAGATACAAAACGATTTCGTATCTGCAAGCTTTGGCCATGAATCTGGACTTTTTATAACTATTTTTAATCGAACTAAAGGTATTTTTGACAAGAAGACACAATTTGCCCATAAATTGTTGACGAATGCAAACTACGTACTTTTCACACATCTATCTGCAATCCGTCATAAGCTAATTGCATGCCAGCGGGCAGCTGTTTGTTCACTTCTTCATGAAAACCCACATCGTGGTTCATGTGTACAAAATAGGTTCGGTGGGCTCCAATGCGCTTGGCAAACGCCACTGCTTCATCTACCGTCATGTGCGAATGGTGTTGCGGCTGATACCTCAGCGCATTCACAACGAGTGTGTCGATGCCTTCAAGACAGGCATATTCGGCATCATCGATGGTCTTCATGTCCGTGATATAGGCCAGGTTACCAAACCGATAGCCCAAGATGGGCAGCTTGTCATGCATCACCTGAAAAGGCAACACCTCGACATCCCCGACGATTAGGGGTTGATGTGGGACCACAGGGGTTAAGTCGAGCCGTGGCACACCGGGATAAAGTTTCTCCGTAAAACAATAAGGCATGGTCTGATGCAGCTGATCTACCGTTTGTTGGTCAGCAAAAACATGTACGGAACCGAACACGCAGAAGGGTCGCAAATCGTCGATGCCGGCCACATGATCATAATGAACATGCGTGAGCAACACACCATCCAACGGAGTAAAGGTAAAGGGCATGAGTTGCTGACGGATGTCGGGGCCACAGTCAATGAGAATCCTCGTTGTTTGTGTTTCCAGCAAAGCAGCCGTACGCAAACGCTTGTCATGTGGATCAGTGCTCTCACATACCGCACAATGACATCCCAAAGATGGGACGCCACCCGACGTGCCAGTACCCAAGAATGTTAATCTCATAAGATGTTTACCTCTGGTTTGATGATGATGCCGAAGCGTTGGAAAACATCATGCCGTATGGCCTCACACAACTTTACCATATCGTTTCCGGTGGCTCCTCCACGATTCACCAGCACAAGTGCCTGCTTGTCGTGCACGCCGGCGGGACCTATGGAACGGCCTTTCCACCCGCATTGGTCAATCAACCAGCCGGCTGGAATCTTCTCATGTTCATCATCTATGGTATAATGGGGCATCTGAGGATATTGCATGGCCAAGCGTTCATACACCTTTCGGTCAACAATGGGGTTCATAAAGAAGCTGCCTGCGTTGCCTTGCACCTGTGGATCGGGCAGTTTGGCCTGCCGAATGGCAATGATGGTTTGGCGCAATTGCTGTGGCGTGGGGTGTTCTATTCCCTGTCGCTGCAATGCTGCTCGAATGTTACCATAATCTAAATGAGGACGGTAGGTGCAGTCAAAACGGAACTCAACATGGGTGATGACAAACCTATTTTTCCACGCATCCTTGAACTTGCTGTATCGGTAGGCGTACTCACAATCAGCGCGAGCGAACCTTACCTCATGCCCCGTGGCGATTTCTACAGCCGTTATGGAGTGGATGAAGTGATTGACCTCGCTGCCGTAAGCGCCGATGTTCTGCACTGCCGCAGCGCCTACCGTGCCAGGAATTAAAGAGAGATTTTCCAAACCGTAAGCCCCTTGCTCAACACAAGTGGCGACTAAATCGTCCCACACCACGCCACTGCCGCTCTTGATGACAGCCTGATGGTTGTTGATTGCAATGTCTACTGAACGGATGTTCGAGCACAAAACGGTGCCATCAAAATCTTTTGTCAACAACAGGTTGCTGCCTTTTCCCAATGGCATGATGGGATAATCGGCCTCGGTGAGCCGTGAAAGAGCTTCGAGAAGTTCGGCTTTCGTGTCAAACTCGATGAAACGACGGCACGAAACATCGATGCCGAACGTATTGTGATGCAGCAAACTATGGTTGTGTATATCTCTCATCCCTATCCTTTCAGCTATTAAATTTCATCAATTTCCATTCAGACTTCTGGCGACGGAACACCATGATATTCTCCAAATCGGTAGCGATACCACGCACAACAAAGATTTTTTGATTCCCCCGTTTATGCTTCTGACCATAAACTATATTGTAGATAGTTCCTTGGGGGATGATGGGTGGCTTGAACGCCGACCACTGTTCGGGAACAATAGAACCCGTGATGGTACCAAAATCGTCATCTGGATCGGGAGCTGTGAACTCAACTGTTTCGTTCATACTACGCACCTGAAAAGCACTGTCGACAGCAAATCGTTGGTAAAACTGCAAAAAAGAGCCGTTGACACTCTCGTGCATTGGCTGGTAAACAATCGAAGTTAGCATGAACTCGCCATTGATTCGGTTGAAGAAATACTGCTTGACGGTTTTGCTTTTGAATAATATCTTTTCAACAGTCACCTGGTTCACCGACGTGTCTTTCATCACTTCCATCTGTTTGAGATTATCAAAAATAAGCGTAAAATAGCCTTGTTTCATAAAAAAGTAGTCCATCTTCCACTGCTCTTTCTTGATTTCGTCTGTCTGTTCACCATGCTTCATCACAGGAAGTGGAAACTTCACACGCTTGAGCTGCAGCTTTCTGTTCGCGGCAAAATTAAAGATAAAGTCGTCAAACAGCTCGTCGGCTGACTTCGACATGGGTGATTCAGCAATCATGTTTGACAACGTATCCTCGTCAACACTATCCTCTTCAATGGAATCAACCGCCAAGGTATCAACGGCTTGAGGCTTTTTATCAACACATCCCGTTGTGGAAAACAGGACCGATATCAACATCATCAATGCCAAAACGAAGAAAGTAAATTTTCTCATACGAACACTTTTGCTTATAAAATCCTCTCATTTTTTACTAACATACCCCCTCAAATTCCTATCAATACACGACATTTTTGGACGAAGGTGCAGCCTATTTTATGCAAAAATAGTGCAAACCGAAAGCAATCAAACCGTGTTTGAATTGCTGAGGTGCAGCCTATTTTATGCAAAATTACGACTTAATTTCGATATAAGTCTTCTTTTTAACTTAAAAAATA
Source organism: uncultured Prevotella sp. (assembly GCA_900547085.1). Lineage (GTDB taxonomy): Bacteria > Bacteroidota > Bacteroidia > Bacteroidales > Bacteroidaceae > Prevotella. Next base: position 1,675 of record URFI01000089.1, on the reverse strand, counting down.
GTACCTTTGCAGTAGGAAATTATTATAAAGTATGATACTTGATAAAATAGATGAGCTTCTGAAAGAAGTAAGCAATCTTTCAGCCAAGAACGCTGAAGAAGTTGAACGGTTGCGCCTGAAATACCTTAGTAAGAAAGGTGAAATCAATGCTTTGATGGCCGATTTCCGCAACGTGGCCGCTGATGATAAGAAAACAGTAGGCATGAAAATCAATGAATTGAAGCAGATGGCGTTGGACAAAATCAATGCCTTGAAAGAGGAAGTACAGACTACCGCCGATGCTTCTGAAGACATTGACTTGACTCGTACACCCTATCCTATCCGCTTGGGGACACGACATCCACTGACTATCGTGAAGAATCAAATCTGCGATATCTTCCAACGCATGGGCTTTGTGTTGGCTGATGGACCAGAGATTGATGACGACTTGCACGTTTTTACCAAGCTTAATTTTGCGTCAGATCATCCTGCCCGCGACATGCAAGACACGTTCTTCGTGAGCAAACATCCCAATGATGTGACCAAAAACATATTGCTGCGCTCACATACATCAGGTGACCAGTCGCATTATATGGAGACCCATCAACCTCCTATCCGTATCATCTGTCCGGGAAGAGTGTACCGCAACGAGGCCATCTCGGCCCGCGCGCACTGCTTCTTCCATCAAGTAGAGGGTCTATATATTGACAAGAACGTGTCGTTTACCGACCTCAAGCAGGTCTTGTTGACCTTTGCACGTGAGATGTTCGGCCCAGATACCGATATCAGACTGCGTCCCAGCTACTTCCCTTTCACTGAGCCAAGTGCCGAAATGGATATCTCTTGTTTCATTTGTGGTGGTGATGGTTGTGCGTTTTGCAAGCACACGGGTTGGGTAGAGATACTCGGTTGCGGCATGGTTGACCCCAACGTACTGGAATCTTGCGGCATTGATAGTAAGGTATATAGTGGCTATGCCTTCGGAATGGGCGTGGAACGCATCACCAATCTGAAGTATCGTGTGAGCGACTTACGCATGTTCTCAGAGAATGACCTGCGGTTCTTGAAGGAGTTCGAGGCAGCCTATTGATGACAAAAGACACGGACAGCAATCTGATATCACCTGCCTGTGCCATCAAATAACTACAAAAAGACAGTCCATACGGATTGTCTTTTTTTTCTTTGTGCACGATACTTTACTGTCGAAAGCGTGATGCCGAATCGTCCATATCACACCTATTGTTCTATTTTCTCATAGTATCTCAATGCGCCTAAGGTCGTTGCTTCGGGATGTAACATGATGATAAGATCCCTTAATAATAGGTCGGGACGGAAAGGAGTCTCCTCAAAATAAGGTTTTACACTGCCATTACACTGATAAATCTGACCCATCTTGAACGCTTTTAAGCCATCATATCCATGGTATTCGGCCAACAAATCTTTCTTCGTCATGAGCCTTTCGCCGTTGAATTTGAATGCCCACACGTCACTACCTCCAGCCTTTTCCAGCACTTCCTCAAACGATAAAGGCAGGCTACCGCTATGCTTGTCGTCCGAAAAGGCGTATGTTCCGTTGGCATCGGCTATCATTTGCCCCATTGTACTCATCCCTCCAGGGCAGTACCACACGCTACCGGTCTTGCGTTCCGTTAAGATTGAACGCCCAGTGTGCCACGCTTGCGCCGTCGCCTTCAAC
>URFI01000088.1 GCA_900547085.1 uncultured Prevotella sp. | reverse complement strand
AAATCGTGATGATGAGGGACATCGGCGAGATGGCGTATCGGGAGATAGAGCGGCAAACGGGCCTCACAGCGGTAAACATCAGGGTACTGTTGAGCCGTGCCCGCAAGCAGATGAGAGAACAACTAAAACAGATGAAAGACAATGGATACAGATAATATCAGGCAACTTCTTGACCGCTACTATGACGGACAGACCAACGAGCGCGAGGAACAAGAGCTGAAAGATTATTTCCTTCAGGATGACGTTCCGCCTCAGTGGGCGACCGACCAACAGCTCTTCCGACAGTTGTATGGTGCGAATATGCCGGCCATTGACGGTCTGGAGCAGCGGTTGTCGCGGCAGATTGACGGCTGGAACCGTGTGGAGAAGACGACTAGTCGGCGTTCCCGCATCGTCGGTCTGCGGTGGATGGCCGGCATTGCGGCCTCCCTGTTGTTGCTTTTCACCATCGGCCTACTGGTCGACAGACAGCAAAAACAGGCGCAATATGCCGTGCAGCAAGATACATTCGACGACCCGAGGGATGCGTATGCCGAAACACAGAAGGCCCTGATGATGTTTTCAAAGTCAATAAACAAAGGTTTAAATAAAGTAGAAAATGTTACACAAGAGTGATTTGATCGCATGGCTGAGACCATTGTCCCTGGCCATTTGCCTCGTATTGGGGTGTGTGTCGCTGTCGGCACAGGATCGTCTGTTCAAGCAGTTTGAGAACACCAAGGGTGTGTCCACGGTGTACATCTCGCCCGCGATGTTCAAGCTGATGCCCAAACTCGACGTGGGCGACAAGGATTTGGCTAAGCTGGCCTCTCGGCTTACGCGCTTGCAAATCCTGCAATGCGAACGCCCATCGCTGATTCCTTCTATCAAGAAGCAGGCGCAGGCGTACTATGACAACAACCGCTATGAAGTGATTATGCGGGTGAAAGACGACGACGAGCGCACCACCATCTACCAGAAAGTGGTAGGTAAGGGCAACAATGAGTTTGTTCTTCTCAATGAGGAGAAAGACGAGCTGTCACTCATCCACCTCATTGGGAACATTAAATTGGAGGATATAAAAGACCTTTACGACAGATAGGTGAGGGACACGTCATACGGACGAAGGCTGGTTTGAATGGACAAACCAGCCTTCTTTTTGCGATGGAGAGTGAGTATGGATTTCACAGCTTGATGTATGATTGTAACTTGCTGTCATCTACGGCTTTGCAAACTCATTGACTTTGGACATCAAACCCATTGACTTTGGCTGCCAAACCCATTGAGTTTGACGACCAAAGTCAATGAGTTTGAGAACCGACTAACCGTTCTTTGGCTAAGAATCCTTTTCTCATGAAAAATGTTGTTTTTGGTTATTACATTTGGTTTTGTCGTAATGATAGCACTTTCAAGTTAAACCCAACAACGAAAATGATGCAAAAACAGAAATAAAGGCATATTTTTTCGTTCTTTTCTATTTATTTTCATACCTTTGCGAGGTTTTGGGATGGGAAGGTGAATGACCTAAACGATACAGGGAGATGTCGGTAGGACATCTCGAATGAGCAGAAAAGTAGCCTGAAAGAAAATCCCAAATTGGATGAAATATTAGATGATAGACAAGACAATAAGTATTATTTATTTTTTTTAGATGAACGTAATTACGAAAACAGTTCAATTGCCTGATGGCAGAACCATCAGCATTGAAACCGGGAAAGTTGCAAAACAGGCTGATGGCTCAGCGGTAGTTCGCTTGGGTAACACGGTGCTTCTCGCAACTGTTTGTGCAGCAAAGGATGCAGTTCCCGGAACAGATTTTATGCCTTTGCAAGTTGATTATCGCGAGCAGTACAGTGCCGCAGGTCGTTTTCCTGGTGGATTCACCAAGCGCGAAGGCAAGCCAAGTGATAATGAAATCTTAACTTCTCGATTGGTGGATCGTGCACTTCGTCCGCTTTTCCCGTCCAATTATCACGCCGAAGTGTATGTGCAAATCATGCTTCTTTCTGCCGATGGCGTAGATCAGCCCGATGCTTTGGCTGGGTTGGCAGCATCTTCAGCCATGGCATGTTCAGATATTCCTTTCGATTTCTATATCAGTGAGGTTCGTGTGGCACGCATCAATGGCGAATATGTCATCAACCCAACCTTCGAACAGATGAAACAAGCCGACATGGACTTGATGGTAGGTGCCACCAAGGACAACATCATGATGGTGGAAGGCGAAATGAAAGAAGTGTCTGAGCTTGACCTGATTAACGCTTTGAAGGCTGCACACGAGGCCATTAAGCCTATGTGCGCCGTTCAAGATGAGTTGAACAAGGAGCTGGGTAAGGATGTGAAGCGCGAGTATGATCACGAGGTGAACGATGAAGACTTGCGTGAAAAGATGAACAACGAGCTGTATCAGCCCGTGTATGACATCACCAAACAGGCTCTTCCTAAGCAAGAACGTCACGACGCTTTCGACAAAGTACTCACCGATTTCCTGGAAGAATACGACGCTGCTCACGCTGCTGATCTGACCGAAGAGGAACTGGAGGAGAAGCATGCCGAGGCTACACGCTACTATGATGACGTGTTGAAGAATGCCATGCGCCGTTGTGTTTTGGACGAAGGCAAGCGTTTGGACGGTCGTAAGACCGATGAGATTCGTCCTATCTGGTGCGAGGTTAGTCCGCTGCCAATGCCTCACGGAAGTGCAATCTTTACGCGTGGTGAAACGCAGTCGTTGTCAACTTGTACGTTAGGAACCAAACTTGACGAGAAACTGGTAGACGATGTCTTGGACAAGAGCTATCAACGTTTCTTGTTGCATTATAACTTCCCCCCATTCTCTACAGGTGAAGCCAAGGCTCAACGTGGCGTTGGTCGCCGCGAAATCGGTCATGGACACTTAGCATGGCGTGGCTTAAAGGGTCAATTACCTGATGACTTCCCCTACACAGTGCGCTTGGTGAGCCAGATATTGGAAAGCAACGGCTCGTCTTCCATGGCCACTGTTTGCGCCGGTACGCTGGCTTTGATGGATGCAGGTGTACCCATGAAGAAGCCAGTTAGCGGCATTGCCATGGGCTTGATCAAGAACCCTGGCGAAGATAAATATGCCGTTTTGAGCGATATCCTTGGCGATGAGGACCACTTGGGCGACATGGATTTCAAGACAACAGGTACGCGCGACGGATTGACTGCTACGCAGATGGACATCAAGTGCGATGGCTTGAGCTTTGAAATCTTGGAGAAAGCGTTGTTGCAAGCAAAGGCAGGACGCGAGCATATCTTGAACAAAATGCTCGAAACGATAGCTGAACCTCGCGCAGAGATGAAGCCTCAGGTGCCACGCATCGAAGCATTTGAAATACCAAAAGAGTTTATTGGAGCCGTTATCGGGCCTGGTGGAAAGATTATCCAGCAGATGCAGGAAGACACAGGTGCCACCATTACGATTGATGAGGTTGACAATGTGGGTAAAATACAAGTGAGTGCGCCCAACAAAGAGTCAATTGATGCGGCCATTAACAAGATTAAATCCATCGTTGCCATCCCAGAAGTAGGCGAGATATACGAAGGAACGGTACGCTCTATCATGCCATACGGCTGTTTTGTAGAGATACTTCCGGGCAAAGATGGCTTGTTGCATATCTCTGAAATAGATTGGAAACGCCTTGAAACGGTAGAGGATGCCGGCATTCATGAGGGTGACAAGATTAGGGTGAAGTTGTTGGAAATCGATCCAAAGACTGGCAAGTACAAGCTCTCTCGCCGTGTGTTGTTAGAAAAACCTGAAGGCTATGTAGAGCGCGAACGTCGTCCTCGCCGCGAGAATGGTGGTGAGCGTCGCCCACGTCGTGATGACAATCGTGAGGGACATCGTCATTATGAGAATGGTGATCGTCAACCTCGTCGCTTTGAACATCGTAACGAAAGCTCTGATCGTGCTTATAACAATGAGTCCAACGAGTTTAACGATACGTTTGATGCAGAGTAAAAATCACACATTAATCGTGCGCATCAAGCATTGACTATTGATAGTCCCAGCGATTTGGGACATTGAAATAAGGGGTGAATGGCAAGCATGCTGTTCACCCCTTTTTAGCTTTTTAAGCCCGAATGGACGTGGACAAGGCGAAGTTTACCGAATTCGTTCATTCTGCAAGAAGTCTTCGTAATGGTCTTGGTAACCATTGAAAACATTGATGTCTACATCCCCTTTGATTCCATTTACCCGCCCGTCAGGACTCAGTTGCCATATCACCAGGTGTACATCAGGCTTGTATTCGCCATAACGAGCTATCCATACGTTGTAGTTTTCCATGAGGTCGGGTGCCTCGGGCAAATACTTGTTCACAAACGTTTGGCTGATGTATAATATCGGTTTCACGCCCACGCGCCTCTCTACGGCCTGGAGCCACGCTCTCACTTCCGTAAATAAAGCCTTGGTACCACCCATCCTTTTGATTTGACTGGGAAAGGGTTCAACGTCAAGAACAGGTGGAAAATCGCCTTTTTCAAAGCGAGTGTGCCGTATGAAATAGGCTGCTTGCGCCTTACCACTAGTCCGAGTGGAGAAGAAATGATAGGCTCCGCAATGGATGCCGTGTCGCTTTGCCGCCCGATAGTCACTCATGAAGTACCTGTTCCGGATGGTCGTTCCTTCGGTTGACTTGATGTAACAAAACGAAATGGGATAGCTCACGGTGCCTCGTATGCGTTTCTTACTGATGGTACCGAGGTGCGTGATGCGCAGTTTATTCCAATGAATGGGGTAGTGTTTCTTGCCAATATCGTGCTGATGTCGGGAGATGTCGATGCCATAAATGCGCTGGTCGGTATAAACAAGTCGTTCGCCCAAGTACCTGTCGGCTTTCCATTCGCCCAAACGTAGCTTCTTGGAAGACGACGAAAAGCCGAACCCCGAGCGCTGATTATCCCGCCAATAGCCATGATAATAAGCTCCGTCGTGCGATTGGTAAGTGCCTGCACCCTCGGCCAACCCTTCTTGATTCAGTTGCCCATGGTAGGTTCCGTCAGCGTCGGTACGTGTTCCATTCATCAACGTGTCGGCCTTCCATTCGCCCACGATGCGCCGTCCATGTGCGTCGTAACTCACACCCATTCCCTCTCGCTTACCCTCTTTCCACTGGCCCGCGTACACGATACTATCTTTGTACCGCATTTCACCGTAGCCTTCGTATGCGCCATGCGCCACCGAACCCCTGTAGGTGTAATCTCCATGCCGCACCAACTCTTGTTCGTCTGGCTGAATCTTGCAGCTAAAAAGGAACAGCGTTAATGTCGCTACCATGACATGAACCCATTTCAAAGAGAGTAGATGGCGTTTCATGGTTGCTTCTCCTTTCTCAAAAGGTCGCGCAGTTGGCTCCGCGTGATGACCTCGTTCCCTCTGGTGATACCGATGAAATAACCGCGTGTGCTGAATACAGGCGACCCATCACCGCCCAACACCGCCGGCAAATCGTGCCGGTTGTCATGAATTGTTGTTGGGATGATGCTGCACGAAGCATCGCTGCTGGCCAGCTCCTCCACGCCAAGACCGCCGTAGCCCACGGCAAGTGCTGCGCCATGCGACTTGCCATTTACAAAGAAGATGGACACTGGAGCCACGCCCGTGGGCGTGTTTCGTCCAACCGTTTGCAGCAAAACCGTTTGACATTGCTTGGAAGAGCCAACCTCACGCATGCGCGCCTGCTGGCATTCACCATTCGGAAGACGGTAGTAAGCGGTATAAACCGCCTTGCGTATCAGCTGCGGACGGTCGGCTTGCCGCACCGTATCAAACAACTGTGCAAGCCCCATGCAATAAGCTTTTTCATCTTCTTTTTCGTAAGCGTATGCCGCCACCGTGTTGTATCCTTCGTCATGAACATTGTTAATGCGCAGGTAGTAATTCAGTTCTTTCAACTGATCACGCAGCTGACGTATTCTTTTCTGATTTCTTTCTTTCTCCTTTTCAATCAACTTCCATGCGTCTTGCTGATTGATTTCGTCAGGCTTTGCCATGACAGTGACCATTCTACCTCGGCATGAAGGAATGAAGGCGTATCTGTTCACCCATACGCCTGTCGAATAAGTGGTGCGTACGCATGAATCTTGTTGCAAGGAGGGACGCACCAAGGCAGTGTCGGCAGCGATATCGGCAAAATAGAGTATCGTCTTTCCTTTACACACTATTTCGTACCACGACTGGCATGCGACAATGGCCACCGAGCGCTTCATCTGTCGTGCAGATGAAGGCCAAAAGCTCCATGTCACCCATGCGATGATGGTAAGCAGCAAGATGACCAATGTCATGAGCTTCAAACGGGGGATGTGTCGACGTCTTTGTTTCATGCCATGCAAAGTTAGTTGAAAAACCAGATAGCGCAAAATGTTGTTTGTTTAATTATCATGATGCTCTTTACTGTGCTGCATCACGCCCGAACAAGATAGGAAGAGGAGTGGCGTAAATTGTTAGGATTTTTGCTCGTTTTATGCCCCTAAAATGGCTCTTCAAAACTGTTCATTTGGAAAAAATCAATAGGCAACGAGGATGCAAAATGGAGATAATTTGGCAAGAAAAATGGATTTTCGGACTTAAAACAACGCGTTTGCTGCCCTATAACCATGCTTTTGATGGTCAATTTACATGCACTTATTGCGTAAGAGCATGCAGATTGCTCTTTAAAAGCAATGCTTTTGTCTGAAAAATGCATGGCGCATGGGGGTTAATTGTTGGCGAAAATACATAAAATATTGTGTATTAATGAGATATAAAACTTGCTCATGCTTGGCGTATTTGCGCCCAAGAGCAAGGTTGTTTACAAATAAGCCAAGGAGCGAAGGGTGTCGTGTCAAGAAAATTCGCATTGATCGATTATTTCTGTTTTCAGTCAGTAAGCAGGTCACATTTACCTATTATTAGGTGTTGGGTGGGAACTTTATTATTCCTACCTTTGCACCTCGATAAAAGAATGATTATAAATGATGAGAAAATTACTATTTGTTTTAATCGCATTATGCGGTATGACGGTGTCTTATGCCCAAAAAACCGACGCCATGCTCTTCGGAGACGTGAAGAGCAAAACTACAGGCTAGCACTTGCCTTATGCCATCATCAGTGTAAAAGGCACACAGATGAAGACCGTGGCAGATGAGAGCGGACACTTTAAGATGGCTCACTTGCCCTTGGGCAAGCAGACCATAACAGCTAGTCTCATTGGCTATCAGGAGCAAGGCATCGAGGTGAACATGGTGCGCGGTAAGGGTTCGGAGGTATACTTTGTGCTGGATGACGACGTGTTGAATCTCGACCAAGTCGTGGTGACGGGCACTCGTACGCAGCATTATGTGAAGAATGTGCCCATTCGGACAGAGGTGATTACGTCAGAAGCGTTGAAAAATAAGAATGCACTGAATGTTTACGAAGCGCTGCAAGGCGTTCCCGGCATAAGAGTGGAGCAGCAATGCCAGTTCTGCAACTTCTCACAAGTACGCATGCAGGGCTTGGGTGCCGAGCATACACAGGTGCTCATCGACGGCGAACCTATCTATTCGGGGTTGGCCGGCGTATATGGTTTGCAGCAAATGGGAACCACTGACCTGGATCGTATCGAAGTAGTGAAGGGAGCCGGCTCTGCCCTTTATGGCAGCAGTGCAGTGGCTGGAGCCATCAACTTGATATCAAAAGAACCCACGTTTGAGCCGAGCATCAAGGCTGATTTGCAGTTTGGTAACTTGGGACTCAAGAGTTACAATGCCTCAACATCCCTTCGTAACCAGCGCATTGGGTTCACGGCCTTCGCCCAGCGCATGGAGACCGATGCCATTGATGCCACGAAAGAGGGGATGACGCGCAAGGAAGTGAAGGGCAAAGACGGCGTGTCTGACCGTGTAGAGAGCAAGCTCAACAATTTTGGGGTAGGCGTTTATTTCTACAGTCCGTTTGCCAAGAACGACAAGTTGGTCATCCGCGGCAAGGCAACGCAGGAGGATCGTGTGGGTGGAACCATGACCGATGACGCATTTCGCAATCCCTTTACCGAAGGCACGGAGAACATCAACACCAACAGATTGACGTCAGAATTGGTGTACACGCTGCCCATCGGCTTGACATCGGAGTTGAACTACTCGGCAGCCTACGTTCATCATCAGCGCAAGGCCACCAACGACAGCTTCTTAAGCGACTACATGGCCACGCATGACGGAAAGACACCCGACGTGCAATCGATGCGCCCTTACATGGCCAAAGAGAACACGTTTACCACCTCACTGACCTTCGGAAGCCGGCTGGGCGACCACAACTTACTGGTTGGCGCACAGGCCTATTTGACCAAACTGCGTGAGACGGGCCTGTACTGCATTGCCGACGAAACTTCTCAATACCTGGGTGAAGCCTATACATCGCTGGGCAAGAAGCACGCAACCGAGTTTGGCTTCTTCGCACAAGACGAGTGGAACATCCTGGACAACCTGTCCGTAGTGCCGGGAGTGCGCCTCGATACGCATCGTTCGGGTGAGGAATACGAGTCGAGCAAGAAGGTTTTTGACAGTGCGTTCCCTGACACGCATTTCAATGAAACAAGCGTCAACCCACGTTTGGCCATTAAATATGAGGTGAACCCATCGTTGGTTTTGCGTGCGAACCTTGGCACAGGCTTTCGAGCACCTTAC
>URFI01000087.1 GCA_900547085.1 uncultured Prevotella sp. | reverse complement strand
TGAAAACCAACAGGTTACCATCAGGCGAGTCAGCTCAATCCTTGGGCATGGGTGGATATTTGCGCAACCAGCCATCTAAGCGCAAACGCATCACGCCAAAAAAGGCCTCTCCAAAGATGCCGCCACTCATCTTGCTTACGCCCTCACGACGATTGACGAAAACAACTGGCACCTCTTTAATCTTGAACCCTATCTTATAGGCTGTGTATTTCATCTCAATTTGGAAGCCATAGCCTTTGAAACGCACCTCATCTAATGGAATTGTTTCGAGTACACGTCGTTTATAGCACTTGAAACCCGCAGTGGTATCGTGAACGTTGAAACCAGTCACAAACCGTACATACTTGGATGCGAAATAACTCATCAACACTCTTCCTATGGGCCAATTAACAACATTGACGCCACTGACGTAGCGTGAACCTATCGCAAGATCGTATCCTTCGTCGTGACAAGCTGCATAGAGACGTGGCAGGTCGTTGGGATCATGACTAAAGTCGGCATCCATCTCGAAGATATAGTCGTATTGATGTTGCAGTGCCCACTTGAATCCAGTGATGTAAGCCGTGCCCAACCCCAGTTTACCCGATCGCTCGATGATGAACAATCGGTCGGAGAACTCGGTTTGCATCAACCGATGAACGATGGCTGCGGTGCCGTCCGGACTGCCGTCATCGATGACCAGGATGTGAAAACACTTATCCAATGCGAAGACGGCACGGATGATTTTCTCCATGTTCTCCTTCTCATTGTACGTCGGAATGATGACGATGCTGTCGGTTTTGTTCATAGCTTTATTATTTTATGGGTTCAAGATGTGGTGAAAAATGAGTGCGAGCCGAACGCAATTAAGCTTGCTTGGAATTGCTAAGGCGATGCCTACCTTATGCAAAGGTAGTGGAATTAGTGTGATATGCAAAAACATTTCACGGCATTTTTACAGTCGGCAGTTGTTGTCGCACATGCCGTTCACTGGTCAGGATTCTCGACAAAACCCTGATATTCGGGAGCCAGAGCACTCATGATGGCTTGATAGCTCTCGTCGATGGTTTGACTGATGTGCCCAGCATCCAGCGTCTTTGGTGCGATAGGCTCGTGAATGGTCAGACGCAAAGGATGCCAGGAAACCCATTTCATGTCGCGCATGCGAGGCATAACGTTGAAAGATCCGTTGATGGTCAATGGCACAATGGGCAGTTGAAGGTCGTTGGCCAGCATGAAAGCCCCCCGCTTAAAAGTAGCCATGTGACCCGTGAACGTGCGCGAACCCTCTGGAAAAACCACGAGCGACATGCCATCTTGCAGCGTCTCGCGTGCCTTATCGTAGGTTTCTTTGACCTTACTGGGACTGCGTTTGTCAACAAAAATATGGTGTGCCGCCGCACAAGCGCGTCCGATAAACGGCATCTTGCGCAGTTGGTGCTTCATCATCCACTTGAAATTGCGCCCTAAGAATCCATAAATCAGGAAGATATCGAAAGCCCCTTGATGATTGCTAACGAAAACGTACGAACGTTTCGGCTCCAGATGCTCACGTCCTTCCACCTTCACGGGCAACAGCAGAACACGAACAACCAGCCGCCCCCACCATCGTCCGGGATAATAACCCCAGAAATGTCCGTTACCAAGCGTACACCCAATGGTGACGATCAATGCCGTGAGCAGGGTGAAAACAGCGATAATGGGTGCTGCGATGAACAATTGATAGATGCGGTACAGATATTTCATACGTCCTGTTTTTTCTGATTATTTCTGCCGGTGCAGGGTGATGACGACTATTTCTGCCGGCACACCAAAGCGAAAAGGAACGAGTCCACCCAGTCCGGCTGTCACATAAAGAAAACGGTCACCCACCTGGTAAAGCCCCCAGTCTTCGGGATACTTGAACTTGGAGGGGCGGATGCCCAACACGTTTATCTGTCCACCATGGGTGTGGCCGCTAAGCGTGAGCTGTGCTTTCGACTCGGGTAGGATATGCCGTCGCCATGCAGATGGAACGTGTTGCAGCATCACAACGAAAGCATCATCGCCGACACCTCGCAAGGTTTGATGGATGTCGCCACGCATCGGATGCGGTGGAAGGCCATCGTTCTCGCCGCCAGCGATGACGATGGAATCGTGTCCTCTGTAGATTGAACGGTTCTCGTTCAGCAAGACTGTCCACCCACATTGTCGCTGACGCGAAATGGTTTCACGCTCATTGGCCACCTTGACGGCAGCATCGGCATGGATATATCCACTGTAATCATGGTTCCCCAGAACGGAATATACGCCATCTTTCGCCTTGATGGATTTGAAAAGTCCTACAAACGGATAGAGTTCGGAGGGTTGCAGGTTTTGCAAGTCGCCCGTAAAGACAACCATATCGGCTTGCTGTGCCCGAATACTGTCCACGGCTCGTTCCAAGATGGGGCGGCGTGATTTGAGATAACTCCCCACATGTGCATCAGACCAATGCACGATGCGATAGCCATCAAACGATGCAGGTAGATCCTTGAAGGTGACCTCTACATGTTTCACTTTCAGTTTTCTGATGCCGAAGGAAGACCCATAAACAAAAATATAGATGAGCAACAAACTTAGAACGAGCCCCACCAAGTTGCCCCAATTGCGACGTTTTTTGCGCAATCGGCAAAAGAACAGTCCGATAACCGAACAGATGGAAAACATCGCTTTGGGCACGATGAGCAGGCAAAGCAGCAACAAATAGTTGTCAATCCAAGCCGGATTGTCGGGGATGAAGTTAGGTTCGATGGCCATCTTGATGGTGTAAGCCAGCATCAAGAGAGCGGGAAGCCACCATAAAAGACGCTTCCACCAGGTGTATTTTTTCTTCTTCCGCAGGTAATGCAGGTCAAGATACACATCTGGAAGGATGATGAGAAAGAGAAGAAAGATGAATATTCTTGCAATCATAGGGTCGATGTGGCAACGGATAAGCTATTGAGTGAGTGGACTGCGGACGAAAGTTATCGTCGGAAACACAGGGCTTCACCCCGATAATCCTCGTCAAACACGCCATCATCATAGACCAGATGACCATTGCAGAAGGTCTGCATGACCTTCCATTGATAGGTGTGTCCCGTCATTGGACTCCACTTACACTTGCTTTGAATCACGGATTCGGTCACCGTCCAAGGCGTGTTTGGCTTGACGATGGTGATGTCGGCTTTGTAATTTTCGCGCAAGAACCCACGTTCGTTTACGTCGAACAACAGGGCAGGATGATGACACATCAACGTGACCAAACGCTCAATAGTGAGTACACCCGCATCTACCAACTCCAACATCGTGGGCAAAGAGAATTGCACCATGGGCATGCCAGAAGCAGCAGTGCATGCTCCTCCCTGCTTATCAGGCAGCAAATGCGGTGCGTGATCGGTCGCAACGGTATGGATTTCGCCTGTGGTGAGTGCCCTTCTTAGCGCCTCACGGTCGGCTTTTGTCTTGATGGCAGGGTTGCATTTGATTAGACTTTTCAGGGTTTTATAATCATCATCATAGAACATCAAATGCGGTATCACGGCTTCGGCGGTGATGTTGTCATCGCTACCAAAGAACGTTAGCTCCTTCGCAGTGGTGAGATGAGCTACATGCAAGCGTGTTCCATACTTCTTTGCCAATGCCACTGCCAAGGCAGTCGACTTGTAACATGCTGCCTCACTGCGTATGATGGGATGCAAAGAGATGTCCACCTGCTCTCCCAATCGCTGTTTGTAGGCCTGCATGTTGGCGTTGATAAGGGTTGAATCTTCGCAATGTGCAATGATGGGGAATGGACAAGTACGGAAGATTTGCTCCAAGGTTTCTCGCCTGTCTACCAGCATATTGCCTGTACTGGCACCCATGAACAACTTGATGGCCGGCACTTGATGGGGGTTGAGTGTTGGAATGAGGTCGGCATTTTGATTGGTCGCACCGAAGATAAAGGTATAGTTAACGTGGCTATGCCGCCTTCCCAACTCGTGTTTAGCCTGCAAAGTTTCCAGCGAAGTGGTTTGCGGAACCGTGTTAGGCATGTCGAAAAAAGACGTCACACCACCGTAAGCCGCAGCTCGGCTCTCACTGTCAATATCGGCTTTTGCAGTCAATCCCGGTTCCCGAAAGTGCACATGCTCGTCGATGATGCCCGGTAATACGAAACACCCTGTGGCATCTACGCACTTATCGTAGTGGCCACAGGGAGCTTTCTTTCCTTCAATAATTGAAGTGATACGGTCATCCTGAATCAGCACAGAGCCTTCGAAAGCCCTACCTTCATTAACGATTGTTCCACCGTATATAACTATTGTCATGGTTATGGTTTGTTTCTACTCTGTCTTTTCCGAAGGTTTTGCCAAATCAGCAGGTGATGCCGGAGGCGGAAGCTGCTGTCCGTTCGGTACCGATTGACTGGCTGCAGCAGGCACATCCTTCAAACCATTCATGATTTGTTCGTTCTCCTGTGCCTTTTGATAGTAATCTTTAACGTACGGATCGTTCTTGAATTGGTTGGTAGCCTTGCTCATGATGTCCTCAATCCATGGGGTCAGCTCGGGATATTGATTACCGATAGTCATCATGAAGAACACGCCTGGTCCCAACACATTATCGAAATTATCTGTCACGAAGGTAGTAACCAGATGGTCTTCCCGCTGACTCAAACTTTCTGCTTCAGCATTGAGCTGCGCGTTAACCACATCCATGTTGCTTCCATTCATGATGGCTTGGTCATGTCGATGCACCAGTTCGGCCTGCTGACTCTTCAACTGATTGTACTCATTGAAGAACTTAAACAACTTGTCATTCAAGGGTGTGCCGCTCACAGTCTGCTGGGTGTTGTTGATTTTGATGTTGATATCTCCCTCTTCCAACACGAAGGTAAGCACGCTCCTGTCATCCATGAAGATGTTAGCCATGCGAGCCGAATCCAATGTTCCTGCGAACTGAAACTGTCCATGTACCACTTCACTGGAGTCGATGTTCTTGAAATCGTTATCTTGCAGCACCTTGAGGTACAACATTCTACCATCCAAGTCGGTTACGTTGGATGACCCTTGCACATGATAGCTGTTCGCGCAAGACGTGAACACTACAAGAGAAATAAGCAGGTATAATATCTTATTCATATATGTATTCTTGTTCTGTTTCTTTCAGGGCACCTTGTCAGCACTCTCTGGAAAACCTCATTCACTCACAATCCCAGCCGTCCATCTTCTGCAAAGATGGTGCAAGCCGAAGGCAATCAAGCTTGTTTGAAATTGCTGAGGCGCCGCCCATCTTCTGCAAAGATAATATGTATTGTTTGTGAACAAAATTATTTAATGCTATTTAATTTGTTTATGGGTACCTTTTAGCATTTTTTTGGAATACAGACCCTCATCTATTCCTCTTTTGACAACTCGTGCTCGATGCGGTGCATGGTGTACATTTCCAGAATGGCCGCAATGAGCAGCAGAACCACCCACTTGTTATAAATGGTGTTATAGTACGTCAGATAGTTGTCGAAGGCCGATTGCAGAAAGCGATAGACCATGTCCACCATCAGGAAACCAGACAGGATGAAGAAGATGTCGGCCAAGCTCATGATGCGCTTCAGCCGCTTCACGATGAAGTTATTGCCTTGGTATTCCTGCATCATCTGCATGACACCGAACATCAAAGCGCCCGCAAGATAAATCCAACAAGCGATTTTCTGCTGCCACATCAGGGCGAAGCATCCGGCACCAACCACCATCATAGCCCCACCAGTGAGGAATATCAGGCTCTGGAGTTTATTGAGTTGTTTCATTTGTCGATTGAGGTTGTTCTGTTTTAGGGTCATCACTCAACACGAAAATGTCTTCATCATCGGCCTTCATGAAATAGTTCTCTCGGGCTATCTTCTTGATGGCGCTGGGGTTGCGCTTTAGTTCTCTTAGTTTCTTCGTGTTGATTTCATTCAGCGATTTATACTTGTTGATATCTTCTTTCAAATCACTGATTTGCCATTCCAGCTGTACACGTTTCATGAAACTGTTCTCATCAAGGACCCCAACAATAAGGAATCCGCCAACAATCACGATAAGGTATTTATAGTGATTGACGAAGCTCAGTATGACATTGACACGTTTCAAGAGTGGTAGGATTTAATGATTGCAAAAATAAACATTATAATTGAAAACGAAAAATGCACCTGTCATAATTTCATCTTATTAACAAATAATCAAACAGGGCGGTCCAAGGAAGTCTAATCTTTTTGCTATCTTTGCAAAACAAATTCATCCACAATGAAAGATTACATTGTTTCAGCGCGCAAATACCGGCCAATGACCTTTGACGCTGTCGTTGGCCAATCCGCGCTTATCACAACCCTTAAGAACGCCGTAAAGAGCGGGAAGCTGGCTCACGCTTACCTGTTCTGCGGCCCGCGCGGTGTCGGTAAAACCACCTGTGCGCGCATCTTTGCCAAAGCCATCAACTGCCTAACCCCCACAGCAGATGGTGAAGCCTGCAACGAGTGCGAGAGCTGTCAGGCCTTCAACGAGCAAAGATCGTACAACATCTTTGAACTTGACGCCGCCAGCAACAACTCGGTAGAGAACATCAAGTCGCTGATGGACCAAACACGCATACCGCCACAGGTAGGCAAGTACAAGGTGTTCATCATCGACGAGGTGCACATGCTCTCCACATCGGCCTTCAACGCCTTTCTCAAAACGCTGGAAGAGCCGCCCGCACACGTCATCTTCATCCTGGCAACGACCGAGAAACACAAGATTTTGCCTACCATCCTCTCGCGTTGTCAGATATATGATTTCGAGCGGATGGCAACTGCAGACATCATCAACCACTTGAAAAACGTGGCTCAACAAGAAGGAATCACCTACGAAGACGCTGCCCTGAACATCATTGCAGAGAAGGCTGACGGCGGCATGCGCGATGCCTTGTCGGTCTTCGATCAGGCTGCCAGCTTCTGCCAAGGCAACATCACGTACGACAAGGTGCTGGAAGACCTCAACGTGCTGGATGCAGACAATTATTTCAAGATAGTAGATTTGAGCCTCGAAAACAAAGTGGGCGACGTGATGGTGCTGCTCAACTCCATTCTCGCGAAAGGCTTCGATGGTGGACTTCTCACCAACGGATTGGCCTCGCACATACGCAACGTGCTCATGGCGAAGGATGCACAGACGTTAAGTTTGCTGGATGCAAGCGAGCAACAACGCCAGAAATACCAGCAACAGGCGCAAAAATGCCCAACGAAATTCTTATACCAAGCGTTGAAAATACTGAACCGCTGCGACGTGAACTACCGTCAGAGCAGCAACAAACGCCTGTTGGTAGAACTTACGCTCATCGAAGTGGCGCAAGTGACACAAGCGGATGACGCTTCTGACGGTGCGGGGCGCAGCCCCAAACGCTTAAAATCCTTGTTCAATAAGTTGGCTCCCGCGATGGGCGGCGAGACCAATCAACGTGTGGCGAGCTCAGAGACCGGCAAGGTGTCTCCAGCAAATGCCCGCAACACCCCCATCATTTCAACACAACAAACATCAACCTCAACGCCGGCTGCGACAAGTAATCCTGCCGGTCAAAGGCCGCGGCTGACACTCTCGGACATTGGAATGACCTTCAACGACCTGCGCAACGGCGGCAAAAAACCATCCTACCAAACCAAAACCGAACAGAAAGTAACCGCACAAAACACGGCTTTCAGCGAGCAAGAACTGATGATACAGTGGAAGATGATGTGCAACCGAATGCCCCAAGAGAAGATAGGTCTGGCGCAACGCATGAAGAACTTGACGCCCCGTATCACAAACTTCCCGAACATAGAAGTGGTCATCGACAACGACATTCTGCTCAAACAGTTGCAAGATGACAAGGAAAACATCTTGGCAGAGATGCGCACACTGCTGAAAAACGCGCAGCTCAACATCAACCTGCGCCTTGCTGAAGCCCAGGAGGTGACCAAGATTTACTCGAAACGTGAAATCTTTGAAATGCTCAAAAAGGAGAACCCTCAGTTCTCCAAACTATGCCAGAGCTTAAAATTGCAGTTGGGATAAGTCTGTTTTCTTTTGATTCTTCAATACTTTCACGCACCCTGAAATGGGTCATTGGACGATGTCCAACAAGTAAATTTATTTAACACGAGTTTTCTGTAAAATAGGATTTTCCAGCACGGAAAAATGCCTTTTTTATCCCTCAAAATTGCACTTTCACGCTTATTGTCATGCTTTTACACTTCAAAAGCATAGCTTTTACCATCCTATTTACATGAGTTTGGACTCCAATAGATGACCTCTAATCGCCAAAAAGCGGCGTTTTTCAATGCTTCCGAATAAGCTAAAATAACACAAATGATTAATTATCAACGATTTATATTTTAAGCGTATTTCAGACAGAAGATTATTTTTTTAGAAATACGCGAGTTATGAAGGGGGTAAAACCGCAAAGTTTTCAGTTTTTAACACTTGCGGCACCCCATCACATACATGTATAAAAAAAAGGCATCGCCACATGTGACGTTGCCTCTTTACATATTATTAAATAAAATAAATTCTCCTTTCAAAAGATGAAAGGCAAGATTTTTACTTGCTATTCAAGTTAATCTTGCTTCCCAAATGAATGGCCTGTGCTATAGTTATAGCCACAACAGCCAAAGTCATAATTGTTACCATAATCTTTTTACCTTTCTTTTAAATTTGTTATCCTTTTGTCTTAATGACGATGCAAAGATAC
>URFI01000086.1 GCA_900547085.1 uncultured Prevotella sp. | reverse complement strand
GACAGATACAAACCGCACAGATAGACATTGAGATGTTGAGGGCCGAGCGCAGAACCAACTCAACGTATGTCAATGCCCAGCGACAAGTAAATAATTACGCCAAGCAAAGAGGATTTTCTGACAACTTGAGCCCTAATCAGTTTGCCATTTTCAGCAATGGATCGGCCATCCATTACCTGCCATGCCTGCCGTATCTGCGGTCGTATGACTTTAAGTTAGAGCGTGAGATAGACCCACATCCCTTCCTCCCAGATGCAGAACAATTGGATGAAAGTTGTCGGGAGGTACTCAACATCCAGTCGATGGGGTTGGCTACGCGCATCAAGCACATTGGCTGTCGTAACGCTGTCCTGGGCATCAGTGGTGGCTTGGATTCTACGTTGGCACTGTTGGTTTGCGTGTTGACGTTCGACCAACTTGGTTACGACCGCAAAGGAATCATCGGTGTGACCATGCCAGGCTTCGGAACGACAGACCGAACCTATCACAATGCTATTGGTTTGATGCAAGAGCTTGGTATCACCATCAAGGAAATCGACATCCGTAAGAGCGTCAACCAGCATTTTGAAGACATTGGACATGATCCCAATGTACATGATGCAACGTATGAAAACTGTCAAGCTCGCGAGCGAACCCAGATATTAATGGATTTGAGCAATCAGCTCAATGCTTTGGTTGTTGGCACAGGCGACTTGTCTGAATTGGCCTTAGGATGGGCAACTTATAATGGCGACCACATGTCTATGTATGGTGTTAACGCAGGTGTGCCCAAGACCATGATTAAGTATTTGGTGCGTTTCTATGCCCAACACCTCACAAATGATGACCAGACCTCTCGCATCTTGATGGATATCATTAATACGCCTATCTCGCCTGAGTTGACACCCGCCGACGAGCATGGGGATATTAAGCAAAAGACAGAAGATTTGGTGGGCCCGTACGAGTTGCACGATTTCTTCCTTTATTATTTCTTACGTTTTGGCTTCCGTCCTCGCAAGATATTCTTGTTAGCCAAGAAAGCATTCGCAGAAACAAAACCGCAGCAGCGGCAAGACTCTGAAGGAGATTCGCTCAATATGATTGGATATTATCATGAGGAAACCATCAAGAAGTGGCTCAAGGTATTTTGCAAGCGTTTCTTCTCTCAGCAATTCAAGCGTTCATGTTTGCCTGATGGACCGAAGGTGGTCAGCGTGAGCTTAAGTCCCCGTGGTGATTGGCGCATGCCAAGCGATGCTACCAGCAGACTTTGGTTAGAAGAGTGTGACAGCTTGTAGGCAGCGTGGGCAGCAAGTATACTGTCAAAGCACACGAAAAATGATGTAAGTTAAACAAATGTCATCATTGATGAAACGATAAGAAGCGTGATTTGTCACGCTTCGCCTCTGCAAAAAATGATTACATAGCTTAAGTTTCACTCCCTCATTAACAACAAAAACTGTTTTAGGGAGTGAAACTTTTGTTATAAAAAGAATTAAGAGATGTTAAGGAACTCGGGCGGCAACTATGCCCCTTTATCCTTCATTGTTTAATACCGCAGTTTTTAAAATATCAGGAGTTAAGGGATTGTGCAGCCGAGGTTGTCTCTTTGGCTCCGCAACTCCTTAACTCCTGAATATCTATTTTGCCGTTGCAGGCTTATCCGCAGTGGAAGTATTCCTGCACGAGCTCCTTCGTGGCATCGTGGTTCTTCTCGATGTCGTGGCGGAGCGTGCGGTCATTGAATGAGCGTAGCTGCTTGATGATGCCGTCGATCATGGCCTTGCTGAACACGCCCTTCTCCTCATACACCGCGCGCTGGCACTCGAGGCAGTCGGCGGATGCGCAGCAGCTGTCAGGCAACTGAGCCAGTTTACTGAGTTTGTCGGCGTTTGCTGCATCGTGTATGTTGACGTTGACGTATGTGCTGTCTGCCACTTCGAGCGCGTTGTCCATCTCGAAGCCATGGCGGCATGCCACGCAGAGGCCGGCGATGAGTTGGTACAGGTCGGCGCTGCCGTCCGGTGAGCGCATCTCCACCGTCTGCTTTGCCGATGTGTCGGCGATGGCCTCCGGCTCCTGTGGGTTTGCTGCGTGGCAGAGGTCGATGCCTGCTGTCCACCCGAGCGGCACTCTGACGAGCACGCTGCGGTTGCGGTCGCCCCAGCAAACGTTTGTCGGCGCTTCCTGATGCGGCACGAGGCGGAAATATGACGTTGGGTTCTTGTTGCCAAAGGCGGTGATGCTCTCTGCCAGGTCCATCATTCCGGCGATGGCCTTGCGCGCTGCGGTGCTCAGTTTCCCGCCATCGAGCATCTGGTTCTTGCCGTCCTTCACCATGCGCATGTGTATGTGCAGCCCGCTTCCTGCCTTGCCCACGGTGATCTTCGGGGCGAACGTCACGTTGAGCCCCATCTCGTATGCCAGGTTCCTAATAGCCCATTTCGCCAGCATGAGCTGGTCGGCGGCTTTCTCGGCGTACACCGGCAGGAACTCAATCTCGTTCTGTTCGTAGAGCAGGCCGTCTTCTGTGAAGTTACCCACTTCCGAGTGCCCGTATTTTATCTCCCCTCCGGTCTGTGCCACATAGAGCATGCACTGCTGGCGGAAGTCGTTCATCTTGGCATACGGGGCAGACTCGTGGTATCCGTGCTGGTCGATTGCCGGGAACACCTCCGGGTCTTCGTCTATGACGTAGTATTCGAGCTCGCCCATCGCATAGAACTCCATTCCCGTTGTCTCGCGGAATGCGCGGCACGCCTTGCGCAGCGTGTTCTCGGGAGAAGATGCGAGCGGATTGCCGTCTTTGTCGAAGTAACTGCACAACATGCAGAGCGTCGGGATTTCTGCGAACGGGTCGAGGAACGCCGTGCTGAAACGCGGCAGCACATACAGGTCACTGCTTCCCGCCTCGATGAATGTGAACAGGCTCGAGCCGTCGACACGCTCAGTATGGTCTCAAGGTAATCCCTGTTCGTGATGACAAAGTTGAGGGTCTTCAACTTGCCGTCGTCCGCAGGATACATAAAATTGACCATCTTCACTTCATTGGCCTCGATGAAGCGGATGATGTCTGCCTTCGTAAATTCTTCCGTAGGCTTCTGCAGGAATGCCACCACGGGGTTGGCATTCATTGCCAGTTCTGCTTTTGTCATAATTGTATTAATAGATTTTATAAGTTAGTAATGTAATTTTGCGTGCAAAATTAGTTATTTGTTTTCACACCGCCAAATAAAAACATGGAAATAATGCGGGGGGGGGAGATTATAGACATAAAGTTTTGGATTATTTGATAAAGACAACGGGAATAGATCCTATAAAAAGATTTTTTCCTAACAAATTACGGAATAAAAATCTACATATAGTTTGGCTATTTGCACGTAGTCGTGGTGCTTCTTGATATATTCCACGCTTTGTTGTTGTAGCCGTTTCACCCGTTCGGGATGTTGTACCAGCAACTCCAACTCATGCTCAACGCTTTCATAGGTTGGTTCTACGTTGATGATGGGCCTTAGCTCCGTTTCATTCAGTATTTCGTAATTCTCCGGTTCGCCGCCACCGATGCAGATAATACCTCGGCTCATGGCCTCCAGAGCGTTCATGGATGGCGTATAACTGTATAGTTGATCCAGGATGGCATCAGAACCATTCATCATCTTTTTATATTCTTCGAAAGGCACGCTTTCGGCAATTCTCAACTGAACTTGATGGGGATATTTACGCACGATGGCTTGTGCAGCGGCCAACATGATGTCCGTTCCTTTGTAGACCGACCGCTCTTTGTTGATGCCAATAAACAATTTTAATTTGCCGTCTTCTTTATTTTTAGCAACGTCGTTGCTTGTTGAAACACGGATAGGATAGGGGATGAAGGTTGTTTTTTGTGGAAAGATTGGCTGATAACATGCCCAATATTCATACAATCCGGCTATAATGCCATGGCAAGAGTTTGCGATATATTCGTTCAACTGTTGTTTATCAGTGCCCAGCCAGTCTTTACGTTCTTTCAGTGCGTCGGATGTATTTCTCAGTTCGTGCCCCATGTTAAAATCGCTATAGCGCAATGGCATGGTGGTGCAACACGTATTTACCCAATAGTAGTCCATGCCAAAGGCTGCCAAGAATATCTTCCGATTATGTCTGCGCAAATAATGGTATATCGGTTCGATGCGGTGAGCCTTAAGTTCGAGGAACATGGGGTTGATGACCTGCACCACATCAAAACCTCGAAGTTTGGGCAAGAGAGCATACAGTCTTGCCAGATAAGAGATGCCTCCCATCTTGCCAAGTTTCCTTGTCAGATTGATGTCACGGGGATAGTTTTTCCAGAAATCGCCATTGGAAAGAACCGTCACTTGGTGGCCAAGCTGGCGTAATCCTTCGGCCAAGGTCCAGTGTACGTTACTATATTCTCCAAGGAGTAGTATTTTCATATGCGGTTGCTGTCAAATCGATATGGTGAACATGTTAGGAGCAGCTTGTTAGGAGAATCAAGAATTTCCGACCCATCTTTGTTTGTATCACACTTCTGAACAGACGGTACTTCCAGGTGTAATTCTTTTTCGGGAGTGGGTATAGCCCTCTTCTCCCCAATCGTTCAATAGTTTTGTTCAAATGGTTGATGCTGTGGGTATATCTGGCTACATTATAGAGATAATCCATCGACAACTGAGCGATACGTCGTCGCATGGCGTTGCGTTCCATTTCTGGCCATGAGTCCAAACGGTCTTGAAAATGAAAGAGAATGTTTTCTGTGTCTTGAAGCCGTTTCATCAACGTTCGTGGCGCTTTGCTTGTTGTGCAAGAATTCTTACGCAGCCTATAATGATAAGCCCTGGCATCGGTCACATACATCCGCTCTGCGCGCAGAAGGAGTTGTGGCGTAAACTCTTCATCCTCGTTGAGTAAACCTTTTGTAAATTGCAGTCCACAGAGGATGTCCTTCTTGAACAGGTATTTCCACACCATCACTTGCAGATTGTTTTGACTGATATAGGCGCTCCCGGTCATGGGGCCTTGCACAGATGGCGCATTGTTGCCCTTTTTAGAGGAAGATGCGGCGAACGATACCACATCCGCATTCTTGTAGCGTATAATGTCAAGACAATGTTCGTATGAAAAAGGAATCAGTGCATCGTCGCCGTCAATAAACTGAACATACATGCCATTTGCAACTTTCAATCCCAAGTTTCTGGCTGCCGCAGCACCTTGGTTTGTCTGCCTGATGTAGGTCAGTTGATTCTGATATGCGGCCAACTCTTGCAAGGAACACACGTCTGATCCGTCATCTACCAATATAATCTCCCGTTC
Organism: uncultured Prevotella sp.; assembly: GCA_900547085.1. Lineage (GTDB taxonomy): Bacteria > Bacteroidota > Bacteroidia > Bacteroidales > Bacteroidaceae > Prevotella. The sequence goes on along the minus strand of URFI01000086.1, from coordinate 3,422 downwards.
ATCCTGTCCCAAAGACAGAGAAAACACGCTTTGCAAACACTCGATAAGTAGGTTGATGGGTAAATTGTAGGTTGTGATAATGAAACTCACCAACGGTGTCTTCGATAAGCCTTGTGAATATATTTGTTGAGTTGGCATAGATGTTTTTCCTATCATTTTGCTTACTTTGCTGAGGCGTAGCCTGTCTTATGCAAAAATAGTGCGAGCCGAACATAGAGAAAGTTTACTTTCTATATTGAGGCGATGTCTGTCTTTTGCAAAGATAATGGTTTTCTTCGTACCTTGCTGCGATAATTCTTTTGTGTTAAAATAATTGTCGACAAAAGTAATAAATGTTCCTAGACGTCGTTTTAACACTGATGACCGTGGAACGACGTAACAACAGCTATACGCATATTTTAAAGTATACCAGTTTGTTTGGTGGTGTAGAAGGCTTCATAGTCTTGATTAGCATCATCCGCAACAAACTTATCGCACTAATCCTGGGGCCGGACGGGATGGGGCTAATGTCCTTATTCAACTCCACCATCAAGTTGGTGTCCGATTCTACCAATTTTGGCTTGGGCATGAGTGCGGTCAGAGAGTTGTCAGCCTGTTACGAAACGGGTGACCAGTCTGCCATTCAGCACCAAATCTCTGTGGTTCGGGCTTGGGGCGTCTTCACTTCATTACTGGGTATGTTCGCATGTGTCGCCCTAAGTCCCGTGTTAGATCGATGGATTTTTGACTGGGGCGACCATTCACTGCATTTTGCTCTGTTGTCCGTCATCATCGGAATGGCTGCCATCACTCGGGTTGAACTGGCTATACTGAAAGCAGTGAGAAAGCTGAGTGCCTTAGCTAAAATCTCTGTTTATCATGTAGTGGGCGCGTTAATCACCTCCATCCCCATGTATTATATATGGGGAGAAACGGCCATCATCCCTTCGCTCATCGTCATGGCACTCATCCAGATGCTCCTCACGCTTCATTACAGCAATCGCCTCTATCCCTTTCGCATCTCTTTCAACACGGCTTTGATGTCAGAAGGCTTGGGAATGATACGCTTGGGTATCGCTTTCGTGTTGACTGGCGTGATTGGCAGTGGCGCTGACCTATTGATTCGCCGTTATCTCAACATAGGGGGATCGATGGGCACCGTGGGACTGTATAATGCCGGCTACATGATGACGATGACCTATGCCGGCATTGTTTTTTCTTCCATGGAGTCAGATTATTTTCCTCGGTTGTCTGCCATCAAGGCCAATGGTGTCGCACTGAGCAAGGTTGTCAACAACCAGATAGAGGTATCTTTGCTGCTGGTGTCCCCCATGCTGGTGGCCTTCATCGTGTGCACGCCTATCCTTCTGCCTTTGTTGTACAGCAGCGAATTTATGTCGATACAAGCCATGGTTCAGGTTATCTTGCTGGCTATGTACATGAGGGCCATCAAGTTGCCCATTGCCTACATACCGTTGGCAAAAGGTAATTCTAGGCTCTATCTGCTCATGGAGGGGCTGTACAATGTGGTGTTGGTCGTAGCCGTGATTTACGGCTACAGGCTGTTCGGACTCTTTGGAACTGGCGTTGCCATAACCTTAACGGCCGTTTTCGATTTTTGTTTGCTGTTCTTTTTCATGCATCATACCTACCAATATCAGGTTTCTTCATCAGTCGTTCGATATGCACTCATCCAAATACCCATCGGACTACTTGCTTTTTTCCTGACAACGGTGAACAATCCATGGGTATATTGGATGGTAGGCGGCTTTCTTACCACCGTCAGCCTCATTATATCCCTGCAAATTTTGCGTAGAAAAACCAATCTTTGGGAAAAGTTGAAGGCCAAACTGACTGGATGGTTCTCTGTGTGAACATAAGCTATTGTGAGTGCCGAAGCATGAATTCCACACGAGGATAGTACAGTGTTTTATCGCGCTCAACCGCTTGAAAATGCTACCTTCTGAGTGATAGATTTGTGTTGTCTAATGGTAGTGGCTGTACATCCATTGCAATTCACGTGACTTTGGTGTCCAAAGTCAAAGAGATTGGCAGCCAAACTCAATGGGTTTGGCTGCCAATCTCTATGCATTTATAACTCCTTGATAGACAGGTTGATTACCTGTGTGTTTAGAATCTGTAGTCCACTTGTACGTCTATGACGGAATAATTATGGTTTCCGTCAGCCAAAGAGCGGTCGTTAGTGTAGGCGTATTCGGCACTAATCAACATGTTTTTGGTGAACGAATAGTTGCATCCAATTTCATATTGCGTCTTCGACTGGTTCCATTCTCCGGTTGGCCGATACATGTCATAGCGCGCTTTTACCCGCAATTTAGATTTGATGATTGGGGCCATCACCAGTGCATAGGCACCATCGGCCTTGTCACCTGCCTTATAATTAATGTTGGCATTGGTGGCATTGGATGGGTTCTGGTAGGTTTGTGTAAAACTCAAACCTGTGGAATGAATGTATTCAGAGCGGAACGTCCAGTCGTTGACAAGATATTCGGCAGAGAAGGCATAACGGTTTTGTCTCAAAGAGCGTACGCCCGATTGGGTTTGGTTCACGGTCTTGCCACTGGCGTCGGTGGTTGTGATGGGGTTGTGCTGTTCGTCAACCACGTTCCATGTCCCCTTTCGGGCGTAAGTACCCGTCCAACCGAAAGCGCCAATTCTCATTACCCACAGGCCACCAATGATGTCTTTCTTTTGATCCACATCCTTCACGTTGATTCCTTGACCGTTGAACACGCCTACTTGGTAGTGCAACAGCTTGCGTCCATGGCTGTCGTTCAAGAAATCACCCTGCAACTGCAGACCGATGTCGCGGCCGTTGGATGCGTGGCCGCCCGCACGGTCGTTAAAGCCTGTCAGCTTGAGTATGGTTTGCGCATAGCTCATGAAGCCTTGCTCCATGGGATGCATGGGGTTCTCGAAGCTGAAGGGCCGTTTAAATTGTCCCATCTTGATTCTTAAATAGTCGGTCTTCTGCCATTCTGCAAAAGCGTCGACGATGCGCGGACTGCTTCCAAGATTGGTTGTGTTGCCGTTGAACTGTACTTGGGTCTTCCAATAAAAATCGTTTGCGATTCTTCCGTCAAGTGACAGTCGAACCATACGGATGTTGAAAGTGTTTGATTCGGCATCCTTCTGTGAACTATATTTATACTGTGTCATGCCATAACCAGATAGTTTCACATTGTTAAGCCATGTAGGCAATTTTACTTGCGCATGAGCTGAAATGGCCATTGCTGCCGCCAATGCCAAGAGAGTCTCTTTTTTCATAAGTTAGATGTTAATATCTTGATTTTGTTAATTAATGTGCAAAACTACTATATTTTTTTGAGAATAGGCAGCATGTTTCATAAAAAACAAGTTGAATAATTGTCTGGTCACACAACCCGTAGAGTCAACCAGCAAGTGCAAAATTACAAAACGTG
>URFI01000085.1 GCA_900547085.1 uncultured Prevotella sp. | reverse complement strand
ATTTTCCTGTTGATTGACCGTCTGTCTGTTGATGATGCCAAGGATGTGATCTCCCGATTGATAGACTCTGCGGAGACTGCTTTCTACGAAGGACGTGGTGAATGCCAATTGGTGTTCTTCCCCTCCAACATAACTTATGAGTTTTCCATGCGTTATGAAGCTGACGGAATGACCTTCGAGGAACCCAATGACAACATGTTTTCATTCAATTCTCCATTGGGAGCATGCCCCACTTGTGAAGGGTTTGGCAGCATCATTGGCATTGATGAAAAACTGGTCATTCCCAACTCCACCCTCAGCGTCTACGATGGTTGTGTACAATGCTGGCACGGCGAAAAGATGGGCCAGTGGAAAGATGAGTTCTGTCGACGTGCGAAACGAGACGATTTCCCGATATTCAAGCCCTACCTGGAGTTGACAAGAAAAGAGAAAGACATGCTGTGGCATGGCTTACCATCCGACATGCACAAAGACGAGCGTGACCGAGTGAGCATTGATGCCTTTTTCCAAATGGTGAAAGAGAATCAATACAAGATTCAATACCGTGTGATGATGAGTCGCTATCGGGGCAGAACCACTTGTCCAACCTGTCATGGTACACGTCTGAAAAGAGAGGCCAGTTGGGTGAAAATCAACGGCATGAGCATCACTGACCTGGTAGAAATGTCCATCTCCAACCTCCATGCATGGTTCAAACAACTTGCTTTGGACGATCACGATGCAGAGATTGGCAAACGATTGCTCACCGAAATCAACAACCGATTGCAGTTTCTCATTGACGTGGGACTGGGCTACCTCACACTCAACCGCCAATCCAACACATTGAGTGGCGGCGAGAGTCAGCGCATCAATCTCACCACCTCACTGGGAAGTTCCTTGGTGGGATCACTTTACATCCTGGACGAACCCAGCATTGGCCTGCATAGTCGCGATACAAAACGATTGATCAGTGTGCTAAAAAAGCTACAAGCACTGGGCAATACCGTCATTGTTGTCGAGCATGACAAGGAAATCATGCAAGCCGCAGACACACTGATAGACGTAGGTCCCAATGCGGGTAGACTGGGTGGAGAAATTGTTTTCAATGGATCCATCAAAGATATTGACCGCAATAAGGAGCAATTTGCCAAACAATTTTCTCGCTCTCACACCATTCAATACCTCACAGGAAAAGAAACAATCGACAAACCCAGTTCTCGAAGGTCATGGAACATGGCCATCGAACTGAAAGGTGCCAGACAAAACAACTTAAAGGGAATTGATGTAAAGTTCCCGCTGAACGTGCTGGATGTGGTGACTGGCGTTAGCGGATCGGGTAAATCAACCTTAGTAAAGGGCATTCTCTACCCCGCCTTAAAGCGACATTTGAATGAGGTAGCCGATCAGCCTGGCGAATATATTTCGCTGGAAGGCGACTGGAAACACATCGAGCATGTAGAATTTGTCGACCAAAATCCTATAGGCAAGAGCACGCGCAGCAATGCGGCAACTTACGTCAAGGCCTACGATGCCATCAGACAATTGTTTGCCGAACAACCGCTTGCCAAGCAAATGGGCTTCTCACCACAATACTTCTCCTTCAACACCGAAGGCGGCAGATGCGAAGAATGTAAGGGCGCAGGAACCATCACCGTTGAGATGCAGTTTATGGCCGACCTCGAATTGGAATGCGAAACGTGCCATGGTCAACGATTCAAGAAGGACATACTGGATGTGCGGGTAGATGGAAAAAACATCAATGACGTGCTGAACATGACGGTTACAGAGGCACTTGAGTTCTTCAATCGCTTGAATGAGAAAACGGTTGTCAGCCGACTGCAACCGCTGGATGACGTTGGATTGGGATACATCAAGTTGGGACAAAGCTCGTCTACGCTTTCGGGTGGTGAAAACCAACGCGTAAAACTGGCTTACTTCATTGGACGCGAAAAACAAGAACCTACCTTATTTATCTTTGACGAACCAACCACCGGACTACATTATCTGGACATCAAACGTTTGCTCTCGGCATTCGACGCATTGATAGAACGAGGACACTCCATCATCGTCATCGAACACAATCTTGATGTCATCAACTATGCCGATTATGTCATCGACCTTGGTCCAGACGGGGGTGACAAGGGCGGTTCCTTGGTTGTTGCTGGCACACCTGAAGAGGTAGTCAACTGTAAGGCAAGTCTTACGGGGCAGTACCTTAAAGCTGAGCAGTCGTAACAACCAACTAAACTCATCTCAAACGATATCATTCCCATTATTTCAGACAACCATGAATCGCAGCGAGCTATCCATCCTAATCCCTACCTACAACGATTGTTGTGTAGATTTGGTCAAAGCACTGGCTTGTCAAGCTGCGAACATACCCAAACTACACTATGAAATCATCGTGGTAGATGATGGTTCCACACGCCCTGAAACCAAACTGCAAGCCACCGAAATCAATGCGTTGGACAACTGTCGGTTCATCAGTAGGAACATCAATGTAGGACGTGCTAAAATTCGTAACATTCTCACTGTCATGGCGCGCCATCACTGGCTGCTGTTCTTGGACAGTGACATGAAAATCACGAGAGACGATTTCATTCTGCAATATCTTCAAGCCGACCGACAGGCAATGGTCATCTATGGCGGCAACTGCGTGCAACGCCCGATGAAACCTGCCGATGGAACGCTAAAGTACCGTTATGAGGCTGAGGCTGAGGACTCACATTCGGCAGCAGAGCGCAACAAGTCACCCTATCAACAGTTTAACACTTCCAACTTCCTGGTGGCCAAATCGGTGATGGAGGCTCTTCCTTTTGATGACCGAATACAAACCTATGGCTATGAAGACGTGCTGTTTGGCAGGTCTTTGGAGGCAGCCGGCATCAACATTTACCACATTGACAATCCTGTTGGTTTTCAACAGTTTGAATCAAACGTCAGCTTCCTGGCAAAAACAGAGGAAGCCATGTACACGCTCAACTTATACCACGAAGAACTGAAAGGCTATTCGAAAGTATTGGATGCTTATCACAAACTTCGTCTTCTGGGCCTGGCCCCGCTCCTTCGGTGGTTCTTTCATGCCGCACAAACAAAGATGAAAGCCAATCTACTTGGTACCCATCCCTCTCTCTTCATCTACAAATGTTACAAATTAGGGTTTTACGCAACCATTGCACACGGTATGCATCGTGACAAGAAAGAAATAAAAGAATAAATTTTGTTGGACGTTCATTCAGGTGCTGAACTCTAAAGAACATTGAAAGAATTAGCTTATTAGCGTAGGATGTAACGCATTGAACCTCAAGTGATTCCGTTGGGGTTCGAACCCAAGACCCACAGCTTAGAAGGCTGTTGCTCTAATCCAACTGAGCTACGGAACCGATAATCGACTGCAAAAGTAATCATTTTGATTGAGAGTAAGGCGATAATAAGGCTTGTTTCAATAGATGTTAGTTTTTTTTAACAATCGTTATTAGGCCTCGGATAGCGAGCATCATACAGCTGCCAATCTGCTGCTACTCAAAAAGTTCGTTCGTTATTTTTGTCCTAAAAAATGACAATAAAACGGTTATGAATAATTGCTGAACTAGAAAAAATCGATAGGCAGATGGTATGCAAACATGCCATATCTTGGTTAGGAAAAACGATTTTTCGGCATAAACGATGCAAAAACAGCATTTTTTAGCACCATATTGGCGGTCAATCTTCATGATCTAAGCAGCTAAAAGCATGGAGATTGGAGGCATAGAGCATTGCTTTTGCGGCCGTGAAGAGTTTTAGAAAGGGATCAAATAGTTATCAATAAACGCAAATCATTCACTATCAACCAACTACAAATCTCTCTCATTTTGGCCGTATTTCGAAGCAATGGAAGGTTGATTCATCAATAAGCGAAATATAAAAGGGGTGTTGTCAAGATATATTCATCATCAACTACCGGCTTACCAAAGGGTTCAATGATATTATGGCAGGCATGACAAACACCTCATTGAGAAATGACAGCGGCCTCTCCTACCCGTCATTCGATACGTTCGAGCATCTTTAATCCGTTGAGCGTGCAAATGCCTCGGATGAATAATAAAATGATGTTACGAAACACCATCTGCATGCCATGTTCCTTATACAATTGACTGGTCATCGCAAAACTTACGGTTTCACGCGCCACTTCCGCAACGATGTGATAATTAATATCCGCCCTAAAGAATCCTTCTTTCACACCTCTGTCAATAAAGTTAAACGCGTCTTCATCCCGCTCCTTATGCTTATTCTCAAGATAAGTACGCACACGCTCATACTTTTGCACTTCGTCTAAAAACTGCGGAGACATATTTGACAGGCGCTGCGCCTGACAATTGTAGAATTCAATCAACGTATCCATGACATCATGATTGTCCTGTTCACTGAATTCCCTGATATATTCATCAAATTCTTGCTCGGCAGCTCTCATGCCTTCCAGCAGCAGTTCCTCCTTGTTGCTGTATATCTCGTACACCGTGCGCTTGGATATGGATAATCTCCGGGCGATGTCATCCATCTTGACAGCTTTGATGCCTTTTTCGAAGAACTCGCTCATGGCTGCTTTCAAGATACGCTCACGCAACTCTTGCCGATAAGGCGTTAGACCGCTCATTCTATTCATTCCTTTTACCATAACTGCACAAAGATACAAAAAAGCATAAAAACTTGTTATTCTTTAATGGTTTTTTCTTAACTTTGTTCCGTTATCAACTAATAAAACGTTTAATCATTGGGAGAGATAGCTGGGCAGATTTTTATTAAATTCATGCCCTTTTCACCCTCCATTTAGTACTATAATCCAATGTTAAAAATAACCAAAGAAGCAGCTCTTGCTTACCATGAGGGAGAACGTCCCGGCAAAATCGAAGTGAAACCGACCAAGCCTTACAGGACTCAAACCGACCTCAGTCTGGCCTATTCACCGGGTGTGGCCTATCCGTGTCTTGAGATTCAGAATAATGAAAATGATGCTTACAAATATACCAACAAGGGAAACTTGGTCGCAGTGATCTCCAACGGCACGGCAGTGCTGGGCTTGGGAGACATTGGCGCCATGAGTGGCAAGCCCGTGATGGAAGGCAAAGGCTTGTTGTTCAAGATATATGGCGGCATCGATGTTTTCGACATCGAGGTAGACGAGAAAGACCCCGTAAAGTTTTGTGAGACCGTTGAAAGGATTGCACCGTCGTTTGGCGGCATCAATCTGGAAGACATCAAAGCACCGGAATGTTTCTATATTGAGGAAAGGCTGAAGAAAACGCTCGACATCCCCGTGATGCACGACGACCAACATGGCACGGCCATCATATCTGCAGCAGGTCTGAAGAACGCTTTAGAGGTTGCCGGCAAAGACATAAAGAAAGCCAAATTGGTTATCAATGGCGCAGGAGCCGCTGCCATCAGCTGTACCAAATTATACGTAGCTTTGGGGGTAAAGAAAGAAAATATCCTGATGCTGGATTCGCACGGAGTGATTACAAAAGACCGTACAGACCTGAACCCAGAAAAAGAACTGTTCGCTACTAACCGCAAGGACGTACACACTTTGGAGGAAGCCCTTAAGGATGCCGACGTATTCGTGGGTTTATCAAGAGGCAATATACTATCCAAAGACATGATTCGTTCGATGGCTTCCAATCCTATCGTGTTCGCATTGGCCAATCCCGTGCCTGAAATTAGCTACGAAGACGCCCTTGACAGTCGGCCAGACGTCATCATGTCGACCGGACGCAGCGACTATCCTAATCAGATTAATAATGTTATCGGCTTCCCATACATCTTCCGCGGAGCACTGGATGTACATGCCAAGGCTATCAATGAGGAAATGAAGATGGCCGCCGTACTTGCCATAGCCGACCTGGCCAAACAACCCATTCCGGATGTGGTCAATGAAGTTTACCACATCAATGACTTGAGTTTCGGCCCCAAGTATTTCATTCCAAAGCCCATAGACCCACGCCTCATCACAGCAGTGAGTGCGGCTGTAGCCAAAGCAGCCGTAGAGAGTGGTGTGGCCAGGGCACCTATCAAGAACTGGGATAAGTACAAGGAGAATTTGAAGCAGTTGCTCGGACAGGAATCTAAGTTTACGAGAACGCTGCATGCCACGGCCGCTCAACATCCACAGCGCATTGTGTTTGCAGAAGGTGGCCACCCCACCATGATGAAAGCAGCCGTGCAGGCGAAGCAAGAAGGCATTTGCTTCCCCATTCTGTTGGGAAACCCTGACAGGCTTAACCGACTGGCTAACCGACTGAAACTTGATCTCACGGGAATCAAAATAATAGATATGCGCGCAGATAAAGAACAAGGAAAACGCGCAAAGTTTGCCAAACACCTGTCAGAAAAGCTTGAACGGCAAGGGTATACCTTCGAAGAAGCGTACGACAAGATGTACGAGCGCAACTATTTTGGCATGTCGATGGTTGAACATGGTGATGCCGATGGGTTCATCACAGGACTCTACACAAAATACTCGAACACCATTAAGGTGGCTAAAGAAGTGATTGGTATTCGTCCTGGATACAAAACTTTTGCTACCATGCACATCCTTGATACCAAAAAAGGCATCTACTACATCTCGGACACCTTAATCAACAGGCACCCAGACGAGAATGTGTTGTATGACATTGCACGCCTCAGTGCTGACGCAGTAAGATTCTTCAATGACAAGCCAGTCATGGCGATGATTAGCTATTCTAACTTTGGAACAGATGCGATTGGAAGTCCACAAAAGGTTCATGCGGCCGTAGAAAAAATGCAACAAGAGTTTCCTAACTTGGCTGTTGATGGAGAAATGCAGGTTAATTTTGCCATGGACAAAAAATTACGGGACGACAAATATCCATTCACTCGCTTGAAGGGTAAGAACGTCAACACGCTGATTTTCTCAAACATGAGCAGTGCTAACGGCAGTTATAAATTGCTGCAAGCCCTCAATTCGGATGCAGAAATCATTGGTCCGATACAAATGGGATTGAAAAAACCAATCCATTTTACCGACTTTGAATGTTCTGTGCGCGACATTGTAAACATCACTGCCGTGGCTGCCATCGATGCATACGTGGAGAAAATCAAGAACTCAAAAAAATAAATTCAATGATAAAAGTGCCAACAACGCAGTTTATGCTGTTTGTTGGCATTTGCATTTTGACTATCAACCCATTGCTACATGATTACATTTCCATGTGCCAAAATCAATTTAGGCCTTAACGTAGTAGGCGTTCGGCCAGATGGTTACCATGACGTAGAAACCGTGTTCTTCCCCATTCCGTTGCACGACACGCTTGAAATAACACGCATGGACGAACAGTTTCCATCCGATAAGCCGTGCGATTTGAAGATAACAGGAAGGGCATTCGATGTTCGTGAGGACAACAATCTCGTCATCCAGGCTTATCATTTACTGGCCAAAGACTTTCCACTACCACGCGTTCACGCCCACCTTTATAAGAAAATCCCCTCACAAGCGGGCTTAGGAGGCGGCTCGAGTGATGCTGCTTTCATGATTAGACTGCTCAATGCGCAATTCAAACTCAATCTTACCACCGCTGACATGGAGCAATATGCGGCCCAACTGGGTGCCGATTGCGCTTTTTTCATCACCGCCAAGCCTTCATTTGCGACGGGAATTGGTGACCAACTCGTGCCAACAGAACTGCCAAATAAAGGTCTTGATGGGTGTTATCTCGCACTGATTAAACCCGATATAGCCGTTTCAACCAAAGATGCTTATGCCAAAATTGAGGTGAAACAACCTGCTAAATGCTGCCGTGACATCATCGGTCAGCCCAAAGAAACGTGGAAAAACGAACTATTGAACGACTTTGAAATACCCGTATTCAAGTTGTATCCGCGGCTGAAGCACATCAAAGAGCAGCTCTACCAGCAAGGAGCTGTGTATGCAGCCATGAGCGGAAGCGGCAGTACCATCTATGGTATTTTCAAAAAAACCGACGGCACCTTTCTTGGCATCGCCGGTTTTTCACCGTTGGAAAATACGGAGGATTATTATGTTGAAATTGGATATTCTATATTAAAAGAATGGCAAAGACAGGGATTTGCATCAGAAGCTCTGCCCGCCCTGCTTCACTTCGAAAAAGAATATCTCCGTTTTACAGAAGTCATTACCAGAATTGAAAAGGAAAATATTGTTTCCATTCGACTGGCAAAGAAAAATCTTTTGCGAATCATAACGATTTGATTTGTGGATTTCGTCTACACGAAATCTACAAATTAGAATTTAAATGTTTCTTTTATTCCGAGCCATTTCTGATCTTTATCACTTAAAGTAAGTGGAGTTCCATCTTCTAAATGATAGCTTTCTCCGATTGGGGAACCAGGATATTCTCCGACGAGTTTTGGCCATTTAATATCGATTTCAGGGTCGTTCCACGCTAAACCACCTTCATCACCTGGACGGTAGAAGTCCGTACATTTATAACAAAATTCTGCAGTGTCAGATAGAACAAGAAAGCCATGGGCAAATCCTTCCGGGATATAGAATTGTTTATTGTTTTCTGCAGAAAGGATTTCTCCGAACCATTTTCCATATGTTTCAGAGTGACTTCGCAGGTCAACAACGACATCAAAAACGGTACCCTTAATCACACGAACAAGCTTACCCTGTGGATGTTGTTTTTGAAAATGTAATCCACGAAGAACACCTTTAGAAGAAGAAGACTGATTATCCTGAACAAACTCCATTGTCAGTCCTGCTTCTGCCATATCATTTTTATTATATGTTTCCATAAAATAGCCACGAGAATCACCATGTACGGTAGGTTCAATAATACATAAACCTTCGATTCCTCCAACGTTCTTTTTTACTTTAATCTGTCC
>URFI01000084.1 GCA_900547085.1 uncultured Prevotella sp. | reverse complement strand
AGCTGCGATAATAATATAGAAAATACAAAGAGAGAAATAGCAACAAAACCGATAGTAATTCAATGATGCTTTTGGTTATACGCATAACTCTTTTATATGGAATAAGTGATATTATGAGAGTTAAGCAAACAATGGCAAAGCACATATATAAAAAATGATGTACTCCACGACCAAACGATGACATCTTAAATAGATATGGAGTATTGACAAACAACATAATCATGATGAAGCGAAAATGTTGTTGTATGAAATTTACAATCCCATTCCATATTTTTTTACTTCTACTTGTGTCTTGTGGTTGCATGAATTGATTTGCTGCCTGCATGATGAGAATATGATGTATCTGTTTGCAAAGGTATGTTTTTTTTAGTAATATCATATAAAACCATTATATGTATTACTTTTGCAGCAATTATAAGTTATGTTTGTTGCGCCTATGCTGATAAGCAATACCTACTGAAACTCAATAATATCAATCCCATGTTGCTTTTGGTTTGTTGTGGCAAAAGTAAAAAAATATTTCACGTCAGAATCGCCATCTCAACTGCATCTCCAGGTCGGTTTGCGAACTTTGGTTGATTTGTTGGTACGAACTGCCAATCTTGTCACGGTCAAAGTAGTGCGTGGTGCCCAGCTTCGCCATGAACATGAGCTTGCTGTTGGCATCCCAACGCACGTTGATGGCGTAACGTATGCCCTCTCCAGAGAACACGGGGAAGGCGAACGTGTAAAGTAAACCGCGTTCGTAACAGTAAATTCGACTGTTAAAATCGTCGGTATTGAAATATCCTATATTGGCAAACGCGCGCAAACGTCCCCGCCGATAGCCCATGGTTTCGGCGATCATGTAGCCAAAGCTTTTAGTTGATAAGTAGTGATAGGATAGGTCGCCTTGCGTCTTGAATAGCCAATGTTCGTCGTCAAACGTCACGGATAGTCGCCCTAGGTGGATGCGTTCGGGCAACAAGGCCGACTTCTCCGCATTATCTTTCTCCCTAAGTCGCAGTCGGTAGCGCCCTTGCAGCTGCCACTTGCGTCGCTGGTAGTTGCCCATCAGCAGACAGTCCCATGCTGAACTGGCCTTGCTCACTTGGTATCTGGCCCATGGAAAGTAAGCATAATCGACATAAGCCATCAACGATAGATGGCGAGAGGCATGCCAGTTGGTACCCAGATAGATGCCGCTTTCGTTCTGCGCTTTCCCTCCTTCGCTGAAACTTTGGCTGAACAGCGAATGATATTTGTAGGAGTAGAAACGCTGTACGGCCATCACCGACCATGTTGACGTACACTGATAGCTCAAGTAGTGTACCGTGGCCAAGGCTCTACAATCGCCTGTGGCGGTCTCACCTTGTATGGATAATTTACGACTGACGTAACCATAATCCACGCTGGCATTCCAAAACGACTTGCCCGAAGCGTTGTATTGGCGATACACCTGTTCCGTTTTCGGGCGCAATGGGCGGTCGAGTGACGTGTGAAAGGCTGTCATTCCGACATGAAAACCATTTTTAAAATACTGTGCATGGCCACCGACCACCAGCTCGGCCGTGTTGTGTTTGCGAGCCATTTCGTGCTCCGTGCGATGGTAGCCCGTTTTCACAATCGTGGCAATGGCTGTGCTGTCGTCGTTTCTCAACGTTCCGTCTATCTTGCGATAGGATGCGAATGCCGTCAAATCCAGGCCGCGCACGACGTTCACTGTGGCTGCAACTCCCTGCATGTAGTTGGCTTCCGATCGTGACGACTGTGCCCGAATGGTGTTGGTGTTGTTGCGCAAAGCAGACAATGTTGCCAACTTTCCGAATCCAAAGTCACGGTTCATGCTGACACCCAGACCGAACTTCAGTCGATAACGACCAATCACCATCGACTTCAACCGTCCCCAGTTTTTTAGCTGGAGATAGTAGGAATAGTAGTCGTAACCCCACTTGTTGCGACCCGCAAACCATGGTTCACCTGCATCTTGCGACCCCACAAGACCCGCGTTAACGTACTGTCCGTACTTAAAGTTGTATCGCCACCAATGTTTGTAGGGATAACCCAGGTAGCCTTTCTCGTCACCTTGACGTTTGTAGAACGGCACTTTTCCCGTGAACAACAGCTCATGACGACCATACTTCATGATATTGCCAGCGGAAGGGAAGGCCTGCGGTTGTTCTGTTCCGAGGGTGACGAAGAAGGATAGCAGCTTCCTACGCATCGCGTCGAGCGACTCAATCATCGACAATTCGCCCCAACTGCGTATCGGCGCATAGCGATCCAGATACTCCACCAGCTCTTCTATCTGCTGTGGTGTCAAGAAAGGCAGCTGTTCCAGATCCTCCCTCTTAGCCTCATTCAGGTTCAAAGGGTGTTCGGCCAGCTCGCTCAACACCTCATAAGCGGCCTCCCAGGAACCCGATTCTATGCCCTCGATGTCGGTCAACTGCTCATAATAGGTTTCCCAAGACAGCTTGTTCTGCGCCAAGGTGAAGCCGCCAAACAGCAGAAGAAACATGCACAAGAAGGTCTTTTTCATGTATTGTTAAGAATAGATGCGGTGGTGATTTCCCAGCATCAGCCGCATCGGTTGTCTGCCTGAGTGAACAATAAAGCCCAAAGTCAATCGCATCCTTTGTGGCATACAATTGGCTTCGGGCTTTTTTGATATTCCGTTATATGGAAAGCAGAAAGGTTATTTCACTTCCCAGATATCATTTGTCTCCAATAATTCGGCAAAGTTATGATAGTGTTTCTTTGCTGTTACCTCCTCAATCTGCTTGTTCACCATCTCATCATACGTTGGTGCTTCCACGTCACGGATGACACCCAGAGCCACAGGAAAACCATGTTCGTTGTCCATCATGGCCAGTTTGAGGTGTAAAGTGTCGTCTTGCGCATGTGCATCGTGCACCAAGATGTCCTTCTCAGTGACGCCATTCTCGCCCAACTTCACCACTTTCAGGCCGAAACCATCTTGCACGAGGCCATATTCATTATTCTCTCCAAACAATAATGGCTTGCCATGCTCTACATAGATGGCATGCTGTTTACGTCCGTCTTTGGTGTAAATTGGCTCGTAAGCACCGTTATTGAAGATGACACAGTTTTGCAAAATCTCGCATAGCGACGCACCTTTGTGCTTGTAAGCAGCTTGAAGAATCTCAACAGTATGCGGCGTATCGTTGGCAACCGCACGCGCAAAGAACCTTCCGCGGGCGCCAAAGCATAGCTCTGCTGGCTGGAATGGATCTTCCACCGTACCGTAGGGGGACGATTTAGACACGAATCCTCGGGGTGAGGTAGGTGAATATTGTCCCTTTGTCAAGCCATAAATGCGGTTGTTGAGCAAAACCATGTTCAGGTTAACATTGCGCCTGATGGTGTGAATGAAATGGTTACCACCGATGGCCAGTCCATCTCCATCGCCACTAATCTGCCACACCGTGAGATTTGGGTTCACGATTTTGGCCCCAGAGGCGATAGCAGCAGCCCGCCCATGGATGGTCTGCATGGCATACGTACTCATATAATAAGACAGTCGACTCGAGCATCCGATACCCGAAATCACCGCTATTTCATGTGGTGAAACGCCCATTTCGGCCATCGCCTTGTGCAAATTGGCCAAGAAGAAATGATCTCCACATCCTGGACACCAGCGTGCCAGACCTTTTTTATATTGATTTGCTGTGACTTGTGTCATTTTCTATCCTCCAATATTTTTGTAAATGCATCTACCAACTTAGCCACTACGAATGGCTGTCCCTTTACTTCGTTATACTGATATGGAACAAATCCGTCGACTTTCGAACGGAGATAGGTGGCAAACTGTCCCATGTTTTGTTCGGCAACCACCACTTTAGGATAGCGTTTCAGCACCTCAATGGCGTTGGCCGGCAGCGGATTGATGAACTCAAAGTGAGCCAAAGCTACTTTCTTACCTTGCTCCAAGAGCTCTTCCATCGCCGTATACAGGTGTCCATAGGTACCACCGAAGCCAACAATCAGCAACTCGGCACCATCCACATCGCCCGAAACATGCAAGTCGGGAACAGGAATACGAGCCACTTTCTCAGCCCTATTGCACACCATCTGATGGTGGTTGTCGGGATCATTGGATATTTGTCCAGTGGCCGAGTCTTTCTCCAGTCCGCCTATGATGTGCGCATAGCCCTCTTGACCCGGTACAGCCCAATAGCGAGCCATCGTCTTTTCATCGCGCATATATGGCGTGTATTTATCTTTCATCTCTTCCGTAACACGGTGCGGTGTGATGCTTGGCAGATCTTTTACTTCGGGTATGGGCCATGCTCCCGACCCATTGGCAATGTATGCATCGCTCAAGACCACGACAGGCGTCATGTGTTCCATGGCAATCTTGCAAGCCATGTACGCTGCATCGAAGCAGTTTACAGGACTGGTGGGTGCAATCACGGGCATGGGTGATTCGCCGTTACGGCCGTAAAGCACCTGCAAAAGATCGCCCTGCTCAGTCTTTGTGGGAAGTCCGGTCGATGGGCCACCGCGCTGAACGTCAATCAACACCAGGGGTAATTCGTCCATCACGGCCAAATTCATGCCCTCAGACTTTAAGCAAACGCCAGGTCCTGAAGTGGATGTAACGCCCAGTGCGCCTGCGAAAGCAGCACCAATGGCTGTGGCGCAACCCGATATCTCGTCTTCACACTGCATGGTAATCACACCCATTGATTTGTGTTTGGCCAGTTCATGCAGGATGTCAGAAGCCGGTGTGATGGGATATGAGCCCAGGAACAGTTTTACACCAGCCTTCTCAGCGGCCGCCATCAGTCCGTAGGCTGTTGCCTTGTTACCCGTGATATCCATGTATCTGCCTGGCACCTTATGACGTGTTTCGATGCGATAAGTCGATGGTACGCTACTTTGGGTATTATCACCATAATAGTAACCCGCCTCAACAACTTTCTTATTGGCTTGACATATCTCGGGTTTTCTACCGAACTTCTTTTCCAAGAACTTGTCTACCAACGACAAGTCACGATTGAACAGCCAGCAAACCATGCCCAATGCAAACATGTTGCGACACTTCAAGATAGACTTGTTGTCCATGCCCGAGTCCTTCAGACACTCCTTGACAAGTGTCGTAATAGGGCATTCCACCACACGGTCGGGATCAATACCCAACTCACCCAGGTAATCCTCGCTGGTAATTTCGGCCTTCTGCAGATCGGCTGCCTTGCAATTGTCGGTGTCGACGATGATGGTCGCCGTAGGCTTGGCAAATTTTAACTGCGTTTTCAGGGCTGCCGCATTCATGGCAACCAACACGTCACACTGGTCACCAGGTGTGTAAACGCGCGATTCACCAATGTGTACTTGATAACCACTGACGCCTGTCAGTGAACCTTGCGGAGCACGAATGTCTGCCGGATAATCAGGAAAGGTAGATATGTCATTACCTACCGTGGCTGAAATAGTAGAGAAGATGTTCCCTGCAAGCTGCATTCCGTCTCCCGAATCACCGGAAAACCGAATGACTACATGTTCGAGTTCTTTAACCCGTAAACCTTCTGATTCCATTTTATATTGTTTAGATTAGTCAATATGCAAAGGTGATAAATATTATTGACACAACAAAATAATTGCAAGAGTTTCTTTCCACCCTGCGAAATTATCGCTACTTTTGTCCAGCAAATGATGAGAAAATTGGTCTATATTGTTCTGCCCTTCATGCTGTTTGCGGGTTTGCAAACGCATGCGCAGAACAACAATCGCACCCAGCCAACCCCGCCGGAAGAGCGACAGGTTGACATGGACAGTCCCACTTTCGAACCGATGGTGAAGGTGGGTAAGGTGCTGCATGGCAAAGATTCCATCCCTTACATGGAGTTTGGTAACGTCTACGTTTACCCAGAACCGGTTTTCAAGAGTGCCCGTCAGCGCGCGGTTTACAACCGATTGGTGCGCAACGTGAAGCTGGTGTTGCCCATTGCCAAAGAGGTGAACCGCATTATCATCGAGACTGGCGACTACTTACAGACGCTGCCCAACAAGCAAGCGCGTGACGAACACATGAAATTGGTGGAGAAAGGCATACGCGATGAGTACACGCCTCGTATGAAAAAACTGAATTACCAGCAAGGAAAGCTGCTCATCAAACTGGTGTATCGCGAGTGCGATTCGTCCTCCTATCAGCTCATACAGGCCTTCATGGGGCCTATACGAGCCGGATTTTGGCAGGCTTTTGCCTGGGCCTTCGGTGCCAGTTTGATGAAAAAATATGATGCCGAGGGTGTTGACCGGCTCACTGAACGCGTGGTGTTACAGGTAGAAGCCGGACAACTCTGATGCTTGTGTGTAAACAACTGAATTCCAATACCTTACTACTTCGCTTTCAAAGTCATTGAGTTTGGACACCAAACTCAATGCTTTTCCTTATCAAACTCAATGCTTTTGGTAGGCAAAGTCAATGCTTTTAATTAAGCGCAAGTATGTCATTGAGTTTGTCAACCGCTATTCTTCGCTGAACAGCACCTGCACCACGGTCTGTCCAACGGCCTTGAGTGTGTTTTTGTCGATATGCTCCATCGTGTCGTGAATGGTGTGCCAGGTGGGGCCGAAGCTGCTTTGTGTGCAGTCGGGGTAAAAGGGAATAATGTCGATGGTTGGTATTTTGGCGTGCTCGTTCACGGGGATGTGGTCGTCGGTGATGTAGCCTCCGTCCTGTCTGGGGAAGTAACTGCCATAGCCTGCCGCTTCGGCTGCCGCCCAAACCTTCTCCACGATGTTGGGTGCATATTGCTTGGAGGCCAACTCTTGATAGAATTTAGCCCCTTGTCCGCCTACCATGTCCAACAATATGCCGTATTCGGGTCGATTGTCATGCGATGCGTTTTTCGCCCAATATTGTGCGCCCAACGCCCAAGAGTCTTCGCCGCCTGACTGTTTTTCCCATTGTGGGGTACCCCAATCTTCGGCATCAAAGCATACGAAGTCGATGCCATAGGTCAGGGAGGTGTCGTTTTGAAGCAGCCGAGCAAGCTCCAACATC
Source organism: uncultured Prevotella sp. (assembly GCA_900547085.1). Taxonomy (GTDB): domain Bacteria; phylum Bacteroidota; class Bacteroidia; order Bacteroidales; family Bacteroidaceae; genus Prevotella. Next base: position 1,925 of record URFI01000084.1, on the reverse strand, counting down.
ACGGCAATTCCACTGGCACCATCGTTGGCAGCCATCACTGGTTTGCGCCAATTGGTGCTGTCTGGGTCGTTGTCGGCCCACGGACGACTGTCCCAATGGGCGCAGAGCAAGATACGTTTGGTGGCCTCTGGTTTGTATTTGGCCATGATGTTGGTGGTATGTAGCTTGGTGCCGTCATAGCCTTTCACATCCGTTTTTTGTGTGGTGACATTGCATCCAAACTGTTGGAATTTACGGATAATCCAATTGGCACATTGCTCGTGCGCCTCGCTATTCATGGTACGCGGGCCAAAGTCGCATTGCGCTTGGATGAAAGCGTAAGCCGAGTCGGCGTTGAATGCTGGTCCCACCGGTTGCTGTGCCAAGGCTGTTTCATCCTCGTTGCCCGTTTCTGCCGAGGCTCCTTTCGTGGCTTGCCAGCCCAAAGCCACAGCTCCGGCCAGAACGATACCCATTATTGTCACCATGATGATTTGTTTTTTCTTCATTGGTTTGTTTGCTTGTCGATAAGAATGTGAATGTGTAGGCTGGTTCTATAAATTAGCTTTGTTAGATTTTGAACTTATTTTTGAGGTCAAAATGCAAGAGAGTGAAGGAGTGTAGCGAGCTACACGACTGAACGAACTTACATTTTGAACCAAAAAGAAGCCAAAAGATAACAAAACGTATTTCATAAACATTTAATGACTTTATGCGGCGGTAATTTATAGAACCAGCCTTAAAAAGCATCCCCATCATTAGGTATTTTGTAAAAACCATCACTTTTAGGTATTGTCGGGTTATCAAATTGTGCATATCTTTGCATCGAACAAAAATACAAACGTAAAATTAAATAGAACAATCATGAAACCAACAGTAGTTATATATGGCTCATCGACAGGAACCTGTCAAGCCATCGCAGAGAAAATTGCCAAGAAATTGGGTGTTGAAGCCGTTGACGTAACCGACCTCACAGCTGATATTGTAAACAACAACGACAATCTTATTCTCGGAACATCCACTTGGGGTTCGGGCGACATGCAGGACGATTGGTACGAAGGTGTTGAGGTACTTAAAGGCGCAGGCCTGTCAGGAAAGACCGTAGCCCTGTTTGGATGCGGCGACTGCGAATCCTACTCCGACACATTTTGCAGCGGTATGTCTGAGCTATATCAAGCCGTTGAAGGTGCCAACATCATAGGTGCCGTATCAACCGACGGATACACCTTTGATGACAGTGATGCCGTGGTGGATGGAAAGTTCGTTGGGTTGGCACTTGACGACCTCAACGAAGAGGACAAGACCGATGAACGCATCGACGCATGGATCAACGACATCAAGGGAAGTCTGTAAACGAGATGATGAAACTATAACCCCATTGGCTCGACAAGCATGAAAACCGCTGAAACCATACCAGGAGAGTTGAAGGTGCTCATGAACCATATCTATGAGTACAAGAAAGGAGTGCGACAAATGGTGCTATACACCTTCAACAAAAAGTACGAGGAATTTGCGGTGAACCGTTTGGAGAACCAAAACATCGACTATTTCATTCAGCCGGCGGGTAACCATACGCTGAATCTGTTTTTTGGCAGAGCAGCTTGCATCGACGCCGTTCGCCACATGATTGACAAACCGCTGAACAAGCTGACACCCGAAGAGGATTTCATCCTGGGTGCTATGTTAGGCTACGACATTCGCCTGCAATGCGAACGGTATTGTCAACGCAAATGTAAGAAATGTGATGGGACGTGCGCCGGGTGCGACACCGCTATCAAGCAAGAAACCTCATAAAATATAAAATAAACTTTTTTTTAGATCTTGTTCGCTAAATAAAGTATTCATAATGTTTTTGTATAATATGTCAAAGCTGCCTGTGAAGGTGGCTTTTTCATTTTCATGCGGCATCGCAAACTGGCTCAACACCCCGAACCGTCAATGCGGCA
>URFI01000083.1 GCA_900547085.1 uncultured Prevotella sp. | reverse complement strand
TATAAAATTAGACATATAAAAGAAATCACTAAAATGAAAAAGTATATTTGTTTTACACTATTCATGGCTTTCATTGCCTTAGTGACAAGCTGTAACGAAGAGAAATTCCTCGAGGAGAATCCCCGCGCTGACCTGTATCCAGAAAACCTCCTTCTTAATTATGAAGGTTTCAAAGCTATGAATGTTTCACTATATGGTCAAGCACGGGCTGAATACCGTAGAGGTGACGCCTTGGGCGGTGGTATTCCACTCGTTCTTCACTCGGCATGGGTCGGAGGCACAGATTTGGCATGGGGAAACAACTGCCACCAGTCTGTGAAGTTTATGTATAACCCTAAACTCATCGATCGCACAGACCTCAATATCTTCAGGAATATCTTTGATTGGTGCTATCGTATCATCAACACATCCAACATGGTTATAACCCGAGCCGAAAATAAAGATATTAACTGGCAGGGTGCAACTCCTGAGGCTAATTTAAAACATAAGAATGAAGTCATTGCAGTTGCCAGATTCTTCCGCGCTTGGGCATATCGCCACCTTACTTTGACTTATGGAGACGTTCCATTGTCATTAGATGAGATTACAGGAATGAACTATCGCAAAGATTGGGAACGAAACACCGTAGCATCAATCAGGAAAGTAATGGAAGAGGATTTTAGATTTGTTATTGACAATCTGCCCCTGCGAAGACAAAATAACAGCGAAGTGTCAGGAGCCATGGCTCGCCATTACTTGGGTGAACTATGTTTGGCTGAGGGACGCCACGAGGAAGCAATCAAAGTTCTAAAACCTCTTTGTGAAAGCAATGAATATGCACTCATAACAAGTCGCTTCGGCAACAATGCTTCGAATCCAGGTTGTCCTTTCATCGACGTATTCAAAACACCAATGTATGCCGATGGAAATACAGAGGTGATATTTGCTTTCATAAATACCGAACCAGAGAACAGCAATTACGGTACAGCAGAAGTATATATGAAAAGTACCTATAAAGGATATTATTCTAACGACGGTATCATCAAAAAAAGCAATAAACAAAACCCCGACTATACCAGTAACCAATGTACTTGGCCTCAAGCATTCTGGCTTGCCAACCAAGGGAAAGGTGCCAGCCGAGTAGCTATTTCCCGTGGAGCTTTGCGCTTGTACAACTACAAAGGAATGGGAAAACAAGATCATAGAGTGGGACCTTACGCCATGGTATGGAATATCTACGAAGTGAACCAAAATGGCCAGCTTGTAGAATATATTCATAAAGGAAAACCTGTCATTGATACTGTGATGTCAAAGTCTATGTTCAATGACACTAAGACTACTATAAAGAAATTCAACTGGCCATCAACCCGTAAATGGGATTACACACCACCAGTAAAGGCCAATGGAGATAAGGACGGATGTTATCAGGACATATCCTATCTACGAATAGCAGACACCTATCTACTTTATGCTGAGGCTTTATACAAAGCAGGCCGCCTAACGGAGGCCATAGAGTGGATTAATAAAATCCGCAACCGTTCGAATGCTGTGAGCATTACAGAAACCGATTTGCAGAAGGGTGGTTTAGACCTTATCCTTGATGAGCGTGCCAGAGAGCTTTTCTCCGAAGAAGAACGCCGAGAGACGCTCATCCGAGTAAGTCAAGAAGGAGGAAAAGATGAACGGGCCATAGATAATTATTTCAAACGCCGAGTCCGGTCTCTCAACGAAATCTGCGGACGCAAGGTCAGAGGAATGCACGAATATGATACGCCCGTACTCTTTCCCATTCCACATGGCTTTATAGAAGCTAACACGGGCCGTAAGCTGGTAAACAATCCTGGCTACGCAAATTGATAGGCAGCAAAATGATTAGTGCGTCGCAGATATCTCCAGCAAATTCACATCTGCTATTCTGCGCCGCACTTTTTTTACTTGATAGATAGCTATGTTTTTTTTCTTTATTTCCATCGTTTTCTTGACAGTAGCAGCTGTGGGCTTATATCGCCGTTTGAACCCACAGGGCACACTCATTGTTATAGGATTACTCATGTGTGTCGTAGCAATGCTTTTTGGCCGTGAGCCAGTAGCTCTACATTCACCAACAGGGAATCAGGTGTTCGATTTAATAAAATTAATAGAGGAGACCTTCGTTTCTAACATCTCTCGCGCAGGCCTTATGATTATGACTATTGGAGGCTATGTCGCATTCATGAATCACATAGAGGCTACTCATGCGTTAGTAAGAATATCGATGAAGCCACTGGCAGCCTTTAAGCGATTCCCTATGCTGGCTGCTATCCTGACAATCCCTATCGGACAAGCACTATTTATTACTACACCTTCAGCCACTGGGTTAGGGCTGCTGCTGGTAGCATCTTTCTATCCTATCCTTGTAAATCTGGGAGTTAGCAAGATGACAGCACTTTCTATGATTGCTGCAACAACCATCTTCGACCAAGGACCAGGATCTGCAAATACTGCTCTCGCAGCTGAACTTATTGGGATTAACAATGTGGAATATTTTATAACGCGTCAACTCTCTCTCGTTCTCCCAACGCTTGTTGTTGTGATGATCACTTTTGGTGTTGTGAACATTTGGTTCGATAGGCGAGGTCGGAAACAGAATCAAACAGAAAAAAAATCACCCGTCGAAACGATTGCGACACAAGCACCTACTTTCTTTGCATTATTTCCTATCCTACCACTTTTGCTGTTGGTCGTGTTTTCTCCTTTTGTAGGTTTAATTCATCCTGCAGTTAAGCTCAACACAACAACAGCCATGTTCTTTTCACTCTTCGTTGCGATGGTGGTGTATCTTATCTATGTACGTAGTCTTCGTAAAACATTCGAAGCTGTTGCAGCGTTTTGGAAGGGAATGGGAAATGTGTTTGCAAAGGTTGTTACGCTAATCGTGGCTTCTGAGATTTTTTCCAAAGGTCTCATTCAACTTCATTTCATCGACAACCTTATCAATCTTTCTTCTGGTGCAGGCTTTACATCCTTAACCATCGTATTGGTGTTTACTCTCATTATATTTTCAGCCGCAATTCTGATGGGCAGTGGAAATGCGGCCTTCTTTTCTTTTGGTCCCCTAATGCCAGGTATCGCTACACGATTGGGCATTCCTGCCTACGCTATCGTGCTACCAACTCAACTGGCATCAAGCATGGGACGCTCTGCTTCACCTATTGCCGGAGTTATAGTCGCAATAGCCGGAGTGGCAGATGTTTCGCCAATAGATTTAGCCAAGCGTAATATTCTGCCCTTGTCTATTAGTGTGGCATTCCTCATTACTTATCATATCATAACACTTTAACTATGGAATATCTAAAAATTATCCGTCATGCAAATCTCTATTCTCCTGAAAAGAAAGGTATTCAAGACATTCTGATTGCAGGTGAGAAGATTGTTTCCATCGACAAGCATCTGTCCCTATTAGGGGTACCTTATGACGAATGGGATGCAGAAGGCAAGATGGTTGTTCCTGGATTTATCGATCGACATGTACACGTTATAGGAGGTGGAGGACAGCAAGGCTATGCCTCAATGGTTCCTGATGTTACAGTAAGTGAACTCGTTAGCTGTGGCACAACCACTGTTGTTGGTTTATTGGGAACTGATGGCTTTGTTAAAGATCTGCCAACTCTATACTGCAAAGTCAAAGCACTGCATCAAGAAGGATTGTCGGCTTATATGCTAACAAGCTATTATGGATATCCTCCACGAACATTCATGAATTCTGTGGCTGAAGATATGATTTATATAGATAAGATTATTGGATGCAAGATAGCCATGAGTGACGACCGTTGTTCCTTTCCTACAGAACAGGAACTGCTTCGGCTCATCAACCAGATTCGCTTAGGAGGATTTACTTCCGGGAAAGGTGGGTTCCTTCATATTCACCTGGGCAACCTGGAACCTGGGATTCGGCCTCTCATTGATATTGCTCATCAATATCCTACACTGATTAAATATATGTCGCCTACGCACATGATTCGCACAGAACAACTGTTTTTGCAAAGTATAGAGTTTGCCAAAATGGGCGGCTATATTGATTTCTCAACTGGTGGTACACGCTTTCAGCAACCCCATCTGTGTATTATGGAAGCTCTTCAACGTGGAGTCAATCTATCGAATATCAGCTTCTCTAGTGATGGTCATGGAGGAGTTAGACGTGTAAATCCAGTTTCTGGAGAAGTAACCTATCGACCGGCACCAATGGACCTAAACTTAAAAGAGGTTGTGGCGCTGGTTCAAGAATGTGGTCTACCCCTAGAGCAAGCACTGCTGCCACTTACGAAAAACCCTGTTCAGCACATGCAATTAACGCAAAAAGGACAGGTATGCCCGGGTTACGATGCCGACTTATGCGTGCTCGATGATAATTTCAAACTGACAGAAGTATTTGCCCGCGGTCGTTTGATGATGGACAAGGGTATAATTATCGGAAAAGGAAGATACGAATAAAAAAGGACCAATATAACACAACGAAATGCAATGTTATAATATGAATCAAAAAAGAGTTTTCAAAATAGCAAGTATTCTTGGCTTTTTGCTTCTTTTATCAATAGTTATGGAGGCTTGCAGCAAAAATGATGACGGTATTGTAAGGATGCCTGTCATCCCAGAAAAAGACAATGAGAACCATGCGAAACGTGGTGAAGGGGTTTTCAAGTTTACAAAGTTTAAGCCATTTGCCTCTCGTCCTGTAGACGTCCATTATTACCTTCCCATGAAAGGCGATATCTCTAAGATGCCAATCATTTTTATATTTCAAGGTAATGACAGAAACTACACCTATTTATTAGATGCCTGGAGCATTCAGGCCGAACGCAAAGGTTTTATCGTGGTGATTCCACAGTTTGATTCTAATAAATTCCCAACCTATCTCTATCAAGAAACTGGCATCATGAATGATGCGAGCCACTCGCAACTCACACCTCGTGACAAAACAACTGCGTGCCTTATTGACCACATATTTGAAACCTTTAAACGCAAGATAGGCTCTGTGCGTAATGATTTCCGGATGTATGGACATTCTGCTGGTGGACAATTCGTGCAGCGTTACATGATATTTCATGACAGTCCTTACGTTTCTCGTGCTGTAGTTGGTAGTCCAGGTTGGTACACTTTCCCTGATTCAACTATTAAGTTTCCATATGGGACAGCCGACATCAATTATATAAACAATGAGAACATACAAAAATACTTTGCCAAAGATATCGTCATACAAACTGCCAGCGGTGACACGCTAAGAGAATCTTTTCTCCGCACCACAAAACAGGCCGACAAACAAGGTCGTAACCGACTTGAGCGAGGATTGCATTTCTATGAGTTCTGTAAACAGATGGCTATTCGAAATGGTTGGGAGTTTCGCTGGCGCCAGATCACGGTTGCGAATGTAGGACACGAATCAGTGAAAATGGGAATGGCAGCAGTAAACTTATTGTTAGATTCATATAAACCTAACAGTACAACTCATACCAGAAGAGGAAAGAACGACATCCCAAACAGCTTGCAAATTTATCAAAGTTTTGAACATCTAGCAAAAGACAACCCACAGTGGATAAAAATGAAAACCATTGGTATATCTCCTGGAGGCAGACCTATTAACGAATATATACTATCTTCACCCACAGCAATGAATGCAGCCAAGGTCTGGATACAAAGTGGATTACATGGTAACGAACCAGCCCCTGTGCAATCATCGTGTAGGCTTGCTGAATATTTATTATCAACTGATGAAGGGAAACAGCTACTCTATAAAATTCGCTTAGCATTAGTTCCTATCGCTAATCCAGACGGCTATGACAAAATGGAGAGGAAATCTGGAACAGGTCTCGATCTAAACAGGGACATGACCAAAATGGCTGATCCTGTAACTTGCATTTTGAAACAAGCATATTTTGAGTTTAGGCCAGATGTTACACTCGATATACATGAGTTTAGGCCCCGTCGCAAAGAAACCGACTCATATTTTGGCAAAAAGCTGGAACTTGATTATGATGTGCTCCTCATGGATGGTGCCCACCCCAATGCTGATGAGGGCATGAAGCTATTCCAACAACGATTATATCAACCCCGATTGGAAAACGCATTGGCGGAGCGAGGCTATTCGTTTGATAAGTATTTCACACCTCATCTCGAAAATAATCAACTGGTGGCCTACAAAGATGCGAAAAATCCACAATCAAGCTCTACCTGGAACAGTCTTGCCGGGGCATTTTCCTTTTTCGCAGAAATAAAAGGAATTGGATACGGAACAAAATTAATCGATAAAAGGGCAGATATAGGGCTAACGATTGCAAAAAGCATACTTCATACAACTGCCGAACACAAAAATAGTGTAAAGCAAACAACAGCACAAGCTAAAAATCATAATTATTTAACAAGTGAACCTGTTGTACCATCATTCAGTACTGCCATGACTCAAAGAGCTTACAATTATCGAGACCTTGAAACAGGTCGTTGTGTTAGCTACACGTTCCCTGTACGTGACGCTTTACAACCCACACCTGAAATCACACGAAATCGGCCTGAGGCTTATTTACTCATGCCGTCCTGTAGCAAGGCCATTGAGATTTTGAACGCATGGGGTGTTCATACCCAACGACTGAGCAAGGACAGTTTACTGAAAGTAGAGCAATATGAATTAAAATCTTTACAGCGTGGTACACGCTGGGAAAATATTCATCCAACAAAAGTTGTTGCAGACACACACCCGACGGTTGTAACATTTCCACGCGGTGCTTTTCTTGTATCAACAAGACAATCTTTAGGTAATCTTATTGTAACCATGTTAGAACCCGAATCAGCTTGCGGTTTTATTAATTTTGGCGTTGTGAAAATTGATTCGAACCACACTATTCCAGTATACAGGCTCATGCATGAATGACAAAGGATTCTCAACAATCTATACAAATCGTTTGCTGTATTCTTTTTTTTATGAAAAAAGGCATAGTATTTGCGAGTTTATCAAAAATATTATAACTTAGCAACATTAATAATAAAAAAGACTTATGGAAGTAAATGAATTAGACAGATTGATTAGAGAGCAGGAGGGTTCGTGGTCACTGGTCTTCCCAGCTCTCATGCGAAAAGTATATGTTTGGATGACCTTGGCGCTGGTTCTCACCGGCATAACGGCCTATGGCGTGGCTTCATCACCTGGCTTGATGATGACCATCATTCAGACTCCAGCCATCATGTGGGGCCTCATCATAGCCGAACTGGCTATCGTCATCGCCATATCGGCAGCCATCAACAGACTGTCCCTCACGACAGCCACACTGCTCTTTGTGCTCTATTCGGTTCTCAACGGTGCCACGTTTTCGCTGATATTCGCCGTGTACACCATGTCCTCCATCGCCAACGTGTTCTTCATCACGGCCGGCACCTTTGGAGTGATGGCAGCATACGGCTATTTTACCAAGCGCGATTTATCATCGTGGGGCAAACTTCTCTTGATGGCCCTCATCGGACTGATTATCGCTACCCTGGTCAACGTATTCTTGGTTAAGAGCAGTGGCTTCGACTTAATCCTCAGTTATGCAGGCGTATTGATTTTCGTAGGACTTACCGCATACGACACGCAGAAGATTAAACAGATGTTGGCCATGCAGACAGACATGGGCGAAGGTGCGCAAAAGGTGGCCCTATTGGGTGCGCTGTCACTGTACCTCGACTTCATCAACCTGTTCTTGTATTTGCTGCGGATATTCGGAAGGAGAGAGTAAAGACAATGAAAACCATTTATATGACATGTGCCGCCCTATCTTGTGCGGCACTGATGAGCTGTGGCAGCTTGCAAACAGATACCACACAGGCTGGAAAGAAAGAAACAAGCACGTTTGGCCAAATATTCAGTGCCATGACCAACGGCGATGCCTTGGGCAACGCTTTCAACAGCGTTATTGGTCTGGACAAGCCAACCGAGGCCCAGCTTTATGGCTCGTGGCACTACACGCAACCGGGTGTAGCGTTCACCAGTAAGAACGCTTTGGCGAAAGCAGGAGGCGAAGTGGCGGCCACACAAGCCAAGGAGAAGCTGAAAGCACCATACCAAAGCGTTGGATTCAATGCAAGAAACACCACACTTCAATTAAACAAGGACAAGACCTTCACCATTCAGTTGGCTGGCAAGACCTTTCAAGGCTCGTACACTTACCACCCAGACGAATGCAAACTGGATTTGCAGACGTTCCTAATCACTTTTCCGTGTTATGTCAAGCGCACGCCAAAAGGCATGAGCTTTCTTTTGGAATCGAAAAAACTGCTCACCCTGTTTCAGGCCATCGCGAGCATCAGTGGTGACAGCAAGCTGGAAACCATCGGCAAGATCAGCAAAAATTACGATGGCATCCGCATGGGATTTGAAATGGGAAAGTAGGTAGACCAAGGCGATAATAAATCAATCATGGAGAGCAACCTGATATTATACACGAACGACAGTGGCGACGTATGCATTCAAGTACGCTACGAAGATGGGACTTTTTGGCTTACTCAAAAACGCATGGCAGAGTTATTCAACGTGAGCGTGAGTTCCATCAACGAACATCTAAGAAGCATCTTCAACAGGGGAGAGCTATCGGAAGAGGCAACTATTCGGAAATTCCGAATAGTTCAAAACGAAGGAACTCGCCATAAAAGTTGGCTCTTCGCCCCCAAGTTTGCCTTTTGTTCTTCACCATTTCGTTCCGTCTGCACATTATGCACGAGAGGAAAAAGTAATAAAATGGATAAAGATTATAATAAAACATGATATTTTTCTTCCTGTATCACTTCTGTTTCATATCTTTATTGCAGAAATCAAACTTTATCCCTATGACAGAAAAAGACAGCAGCAAAGATATCAAGTTACTACAGCCGAATAATGTTACATTAGGTTAGTTGTCCATCACCCTAGCGCAGGACAACATTCTGTGACCGGCATTGCAGACGCACTTGACAATAGAGAAGGATATTCCTTGCTATTAGTTTCGCCAGCCTTATGTAACCATCAAGTGCAACGAATCAGGAGCATAGAACCAAAAATAGAGTTCTCAAAGAAGCGGAATTAGCCTAAACAACTAAAGCACAAAGAAAAAATGAATACTATATTAAGCTCACTAAATTTATCAACACTCCATTACTATGTTGTATTGCTTTTATTTACTGTTGGTACTGTTACAACTATAGCTTCAATAA
>URFI01000082.1 GCA_900547085.1 uncultured Prevotella sp. | reverse complement strand
ATTCTGTTACCTTATCTATATAGTTTGTTCGACGCCAACTTTACCTACGTTTTCAATGATTGGTTCCGCCGTGCGTTGATCTTCTTGGTTATCTCTTGCCCCTGCGCGCTGGTCATCAGCGTACCGCTGGGTTATTTTGCGGGCATCGGTTCGGCCTCCAAGCGGGGCATTCTGTTCAAGGGGAGCAACTACCTTGACGCCATTACCGAGGTTGATTTGGTGATGTTCGACAAGACCGGCACGCTCACCACGGGCGAATTTGCCGTGCAAAGTGTGGAGGGACTGGACGAGGAGGCGCTCAAAACGGTGTCGGCTATCGAGAAGTCGAGCAATCACCCCATCGCTAAGGCCATTGTACGTTATCGTCCGACGGACGAGAAGATTGATGCCAAAGACATTGCCGGGCATGGCTTGCAGACCGATGAGTGGCTGGTGGGCAACCTGAAACTGCTGGAGCGTGAAAACGTGTTCTTCCCAGAAGCGTTGCGCAATATTCCGGAAACCGTGGTTTGTGTGGCCCATCTCGGTCGCTATGTGGGGCATATTATCCTGGCTGACAAGGTGAAAGATGATGCCAAACAGGCTGTTGAATCGCTGCCCGTGCGTGTGGAGATGCTGTCGGGCGATCGTCAGGAGCTGGTTTCAAAGGTGGCTTCGAGCCTCGGCATACGCAAGGCATACGGTGACTTGCTGCCCGAAGGCAAGGTGAAACATATTGAGCAGGCCAAACACATGGGGCAGCGTGTGGCCTTTGTGGGCGACGGTATCAACGATGCCCCGGTGCTGGCACTGAGCGATGTGGGCATTGCTATGGGTGGTTTGGGTTCTGACATGGCCATTGAAACCGCCGATATCATCATCCAGACCGATCAACCTTCGAAGGTGGCTGATGCTATCCGCATCGGAAAACACACGCGCCGAATCGTCAATCAGAACATCTGGCTGGCCCTCATCATCAAGGCTCTGGTGATGCTGTTGGGCTTGTTGGGCCTGGCTAACCTGTGGATGGCCGTGTTTGCCGATTCGGGTGTGGCACTATTGGCGGTGCTCAATTCGTCGCGCATCTTCCTGAAGAACAACAAATAGCAAGCGTCCCATCATGACATCCGTAGGCCTGATGCCCGTCTGTCGTGCTCGTGGAGTATGAATGAAAATTCAACATCAATCGAAACGGCCACCTATCGTATGAAAATCGATGGGTGGCCGTGTCGTTATTGCTTGCGTGCAATGCTGCGTAATGCTACGAATTGATCCTCCTTCCCACGTGATCGTAGAAACGATCAATGACGCGTAGCATGTCGCTGGGCAGGTATTCGTAAGCCTGTTCAATCAGTTCTTCCGGCACTTCATAATAAGCTTCGGCAATGCTTCCGCAGATAGCAGCCTTGGTGTCGGTATCGCCACCCGCGCCAACGGCAATGCGAATGGCGTCTTCAAAGCTCTCACTTTCCAGGAAACAGCGGATGGCCCATGGAACCGTTTCTTGACATGTGCTGTCAAAGTGTCCCTGACTGCCTATTCTGTAGATGTCTTTCAAGGGTGGAATGTCATACCCGAATTTGCTCTTGACGGCACTTTCTATTTCGTCTTTCGTGATGCGGCAGGTGCGTAGCCAATAAACCAGCGTGGCGACGCACTGCGCTCCCCTGATGCCTTCGCTGTGGCAATGGCTTACCTCGGTGCAGCGTTTGCTTTCGCGAAGCACGTCGTGAAAGTCGTCAAAGAGCCATCCTATGGGACTAACGCGCATGGCTGCGCCATTGCCAAACGAACTCTGTGGGAGTGAATTCTTCTCTTGTAGCCAAGTTTGATACATGTTGCCATACCCGTTCATGGGGTTGGGATAGCGGTGACACCAGTCGAGGAGCGACTCTTGATAAGGGCGCATCCGGAGTATGGCGTCGGCTATGGCCACCGTACAGATGGTGTCGTCGGTGTAACTGCATTCTTCTGCAAAGAGGGTAAAACCTGCTTTTGGTGCAGATTGGTCAAATTCGTATGGCGAACCTACAATGTCGCCGATGATGGCTCCTAACATATAACAATATAATAGAATTTAAGGTGTTTGACAAATTTATAAAATACTTTTCATATTTTTATCTATTAATAAAGAAGTAGATTTGATTTTACGCTTTATTAACAAACCGGATGCGCTAAAATTTGTCCTATCTGTTTTGTAGATGATATGGAGTGACTGCCAATCAGACATAACGAATTTTCTTGACAACATACTCTTCTCTCCTTGGCGTATTTGTGAACAACCTTGATCTTGGTCGCAAATACGCCAAATACAAGCGATTTTTGCATGTGATTGATAAACAGGTTTTTATAAATTTCCTTCGTTGTTTTTCAATCTTTTATGACGTCTTTTTTTGCCAAAAGCATTGCATGAAGTGCCTAATATCTATGCTTTTGCAGGGCAAAGGCATGTTGGTCAGCAGGCAAAATGATGCCTTTTATCACTTGAAACCCGCTTTTTTGTGTAAATAATCGACATGACGCACAAAATAACCGCTTGTTTGCGGTACGTTTGCCTATTGTTTTTTTCTAGATTGAAAGTTTTGAAGAGCCGTTTTTGGGGCCATTTTTTGATAAAATATTCAACAAATTGGCGTGCCGGTGTAAACCTTTTGAGTAGCAGCAAGCACAGCAAGCACGGCACTTTGCCACAGGCTGGCAACCCAAAAGCCCGTAGCCTAACCCAGTTGATGCACATAGTTCGGCAGCGATAGAAATTCGTTCTGTAGCTCTGCTCGCAATGTGTATCGTAACGCTCCATCTAAGTGAATTTATCTTTCTTAGTATCGCCGTGTACAATAAGAGAATCCCCAAGAGTAGATTCTCGAAAGTTTTACCTAATTTTGCGGATGAACTTTTGGCGGCATCTCTGCAGATTTCCGTATATGGGTCGAGTGGTTCTGCTGTCATTTACTTGATGTTTTGATTACTATAAGGTTACTGATAATCAGCTGTTTAACCATATTTTATTCGTTATATATTGTAAATTAATTCACTCATTTCCAAGCGATTACATGAGAAGTAACAGAATATTATAAAAAAAGTTTCCATTTACGGTTTAGTAAATCCGCTTTCATGTGTAATATAGATGTATGACGGACAGAAAACAACTTGCATCGCTCTTCAAGCAACACTACCGTGAAATGTACCGCTTGGCAAGCATCATGCTCCATGATGATGCCGAGAGCAAGGATATTGTGCACGACGTCTTTGCCTACATTCTTGAGAGTGGAAAGGACTTGAAGGCGGATACGGCAGTTGCGTATTTGATGACAAGCGTGCGAAACAGATGCTTGAACCGCATCAGGAACATGGAAATTCAGGAGCGGGTGGAAAGACTTTATCTTCTCGACCAAGAACTGGAGCAATGCCAAGAGCCGAGAAAGTTGGAGGAGGAGATAAAGGCATTGGAAAAAGAATTGGAAAGGATTCAGCCGCCCAGATGTCGGGAAATCCTGTTGATGCACTACCATGCCAAGCGCACTTTCAAAGAGATTGCCCAAATGATGGGCATAAGCGAGACTGCCGTCTATAAACATTTGCGTCATGCAATGAAACAGTTACGTGAACAACTAAAAAAAGGTAGAAATGGAAAAGACTGAACTTCTGCTTCAAATGATGGAACACCCCCATGAATATACTCATGAGCAATGGGAGGAGCTGTTGGAAGACGAGGAATGTAGGCAATTGTATTCCTTGCTCTCCAAGACGAAAAGTGCCGCCAGTGCCAACGAGAACGATTCTCGACTGACGGAAGAAGACGTGGACAAAGAGTGGAAACGATTGGCTCACGAATATCTGGTAAAGGCACAAGTCGTTACGCTTTGGCGAAAAGTGGCAGCCGTATTTATTGGTGTGTTGCTGGTTTCGGGCATTGCCATTGCCACTATCAGCACGGGATTTTTCGGCTTCCGTTCCACAAACGGACATTCCGCTGCGGTGAACAATGCGAAAGAGTCAAGAACGGTTGTTGTTGCCGATACTGTCCGAAAGGACACGATTGCCGTACCCGCTGTAAAACTTTTCGACAATGTGCCTTTGGAAAACATTCTTGCAGAACTATCCAACCACTATCACATCAATGTAGTTTACCGCAACGAGGAAGTAAAACAACTGCGCCTGTTCTTCGAATGGAATCCCTCGTACCCCATAGAAAAGGTGGTGGAAATGCTCAACCACTTCAAAACCCTGCAATTCCAATTGGAAGAGAACCAACTGATTGTTGAACCACAAAGCACGACCGAGCCATGAAAAAAGTCTTGTTTCTTATTCTCATGTGTGCTATCGTTTTCAATGTCGGTGCACAGCGCATCACGCACGAGTTTCGCAACGTCTCCATGTCGGATGCTCTCAAATTTATCCAAGCACAAAACACACATTATAAAATCGTGTTCATTTACAATGAACTGGAAGATTTTAAGGTGACGGCATCCGTCCAAAACAAGCGTGTGGGCGATGCCATTCAGCAATTGATTGGTTTCTATCCCATTCTAATGACCATTGGAGAAAGCAACGACATCTATGTGGAGTGTGTACAGAAGGCGGAGCGGAAATACATAGGTCATTTGGTGAACCGCAACAATCGTCCCATAGAGTTTGCCAACGTGGCATTGCTCAATCCCAAAGATAGTTCTTTCATCACGGGTGGCGTGACCAATAGCGACGGATTGTTCGTCATTCCATGCGACGTTCATCCCGTATTGGCGCGACTGTCTTTCGTGGGCTACCGCACAGCTTATGTGCGTTTTTCACAAAACAGAGTGGGAACACTCCGCCTGTATGAAGATACGAAAACGCTAAAAGAAGTAAAGGTGACCACCCTTCGCCCCACGGTCACTTATAAAGGCGACCGTTATTCGGTCAATATCGGCAACACCATTCTTGGGATTGGCAACACGGCGGAATCGCTCTTGACGCAACTTCCCGGCGTGTGGCTCAACGGAAACGACATTTCTATCAATGGCATTTCTGGTGCACAGGTCATGATAGACGATCGCAGCATCCACCTTTCGGGCAGCGAACTCGTGGCTTATTTAAAAGGCATCCGTTCGGAAACCATTGACAAGATTGAGATTATCCCCAATCCTTCTGCCGAATTTGCGGCACAGGGCATGGGCGGTGTCTTGAGGATTCTCACCAAAGAACGGCAAAGCGGCTCGCAACTGGTTGTCGGCAGCTCTGTAGATTTCATCAATTACAAAGCCGTCAGACCATACGTCTCCTATGGCTACGGAAAAGGAAAGTTCGGGTTTGATATCTCTGCCAACGGCACTTTCGGCAAAGGTTATTTGTGTGCGGATGAATTGACCAAGAACTATGAAAAGTTAGTCAACTACCAAAACAATATAGTTGATAGAATGGACGACGTGATAGGAACTATCAATTCGAACATCTATTACGATTTCAATGCGAGAAACAAATTCGCCTTGAACCTCAACTATTCACACTGGTACAAAGATGAGCATGTGAACGGCTACACCTTGGTGGATGGGGCGAACGCTCCTAAAATGGTGTACACCGACATCAAGCATGAAACCATCCAAAACCAGAACACGCTGAGCGCATCGATGAACTTTACACACAAGTTTGGACCTGACGACCGCAACAAACTGCTGGTGCTGGCAGATGTGGCAAAGAGTTTTTATCCCAACGACGATGAGTTTGAGTACAAAAATTACGACCGCAACGGTGCTCTCCTTTCCACCGAGAACCTGCGCCATCATCAATCCGTTCCTTTTTTCATTCTTTCGGGCGAAACAAGAGTGGAATGGGACTTCCTGAAGCATGGCAGTCTGATGGCTGGCATCAAATACAGCCATTCCTTAAAAGACAACGAGTTCGAGGAGCAAACACTCACAAACGGTAGTTGGAGCAGCAGTGCCGGCAAGGGCTACTCATTTAAATATGCGGAAGACCTGCAAGCGGCATATCTGAAATACGATCTTTCGGGCAAGAAATGGAACCTGACGGCTGGGCTTCGGGGTGAGTACAACTACGCCAAAGCTGATGGCTACGACTTCTCCTACCGCCATTTCGACCTGTTCCCCAGCCTGTACTACACTTACCGCTTGAACAAACAGCACACAATGATATTTTCCGCATCCCGAAGAACGCAACGAGTGGGCTTCACACGACTGATGCCATACCGTTATTATCACTCTCGTTATACGCTAAATATGGGAAATCCAAATTTGCGACCCGACTACAGCAACCATATTAGCGTTACTTACCAGTTGGCGCAGAAATACAACCTTACCCTCACGCACGTGTGGAGCAACAACGGTCTTGACAATTACAACAGGACAGAAACCGTGGACGGACAGGCAATGACCGTGGCAAGTTATGTGGATGGGGTGAAAAACCGGCTGACCAATCTCAACCTCTATGTCCCCATCAACGTAGCATCGTGGTGGTCGATTGTGAATCAAGCGAGGGTAAGTTTTGATAAGTATATCACTTCCGAGACTTCCGTCAACAATTTCGACTGGAAAATCTACACGCAGCACACCTTCGTTCTTCCGCTGGATATCCGCATGCAGTTGCTCTACCGCTATATCTCCGAATCCAAGTCGGCATACGGCAGGAGCAGGGATTACCACCAGTTGGACTTCTCGTGCATGAAGACATTCTTCAACGACAAACTCACCTGCAAATTGTCGGTCAATGACCTGATTTGCGGGCAGAAGAACTGGAGTTATACCTTAACCAATAAGATTTATCGGAAAACCTACATGTATGGCAGGTTCCTTCCCTTTTTCTCCTTCTCCATCTATTATACCTTTACAAAGGGAAAACGGAAACAACACGATTCCATCGAGCAGAGCAACAGCGATGAGAAGATGCGTGCGATGTGACAAAAACGCCCACATCTTAATGTCAAGATGCCAAACTAACCTTTGATGAGCGGCTGACCAATTTAATATCCAAGTAAGCAAGAGTAGATCCTCGAAAGTTTTGCCTAATTTTGCGCATGAATTTTTGACAGCATCTTTGCAGCTTTCCGTATATTGGTTGAGTAGTTCTGCTGCCATTTTCTTGATGTTTAATTTGCTATATAGTTGCTGACAGTCTGTTTCTTAAATAAATATTATTAGTTATATATGGTTGATTAACTCGTTTGTTGTCACATGATTATATGAGAATTAACAGAGTATTTAGATAAATGAAATTATTAACAAACATTTTGTTCATCGGTATCGTAGCAATAGGCTTTGTTGCATGTGGATTACCATACTGTAAGAAGACGCATCTAAGTGATAATGAACTTGAATGGCTAGCGTCCTACCATATAAATGATACGCTGCTGTTACATGACCAACAATCCACAGATACAATGATTATTACTGCTATCCAAGTTTCTAACAAACAACATATTTCTATATTTGATTTTAAAGTCTTGTAATTGGTTAGAGGGGCAGAATGAATACAAAGCAAATGCTTCCGTAGACTTCAAATTGAAGCATAAAGACACATGGTGGGAAGGGTTGTTATATATAGAAAAACGCTTTAATGATTCTTATATTGTTGCAATGCTAACATTAGGAGGCTTGTATTCTGAAGATATTAGTATATCCCCCAAAGAGAAGAAAATAACTGTTGTCGAAGGTGCTAATGCTGAAAATGGTGTAAATCAAAAACTAATGGGAGTTCGTAGCTTTATATGGGAAAAGAAAAGAGGGCTAATGAGCATAACACTAAAAGACGGTAGCAGATTCAAAATCGAAGTTTGAAACTTGGTTTATCAATAACGTGCATCATGCGCCATCCTTATTTGAGGATGATGGAATGTGAAGAATCACGACTAATCAGTACCCGTCTACCTTTCTTTCACGCTCACGGTGATGGTAACATGCAGGCCATCCTTATTTTCAAGTTTGTAGATTAATTGTCCTGTGGCATCCTTTGGAATTCTTAGTTGTAGCCAATCGTATAGATAAGTTCTGTCACCATTTGTACCTTTTGGTGCCAGGACGTTGAAAGGTGTTTCAACAGCTGCCGACACCAGTTTCCATCCACCGTTACCATATTTGATAGAAAAATTCAGCATTTCACCTTGTTTACATTCTACCTCAAGTGTACTACCAGTAACGTCCCAGCCTTTGTTGACGTCCACAATGACGTAGCGGACGACACCTCGGGTGTCGGCGAGCTGGAATGAATGTCTTCCCGGCTTCATGCTTTCGATGACCAGCACGCCATCTGGGTCGATGCCGACTTTGGCCACACCATTTTCCTGGTTGCTACGCAGTATCTTTATCTTTCCTGTTCCGAACTTGAGGCTTGGATATCTCTGTCTCACCCCATACGATTGGCTCATGTCGTAGATAGTGGGAGTTAAGTCAGGGTGTGTGGATTTTATTTTGATGTGTTGTGACAATCCACTCTCGTCCGTAACCTTCAGAAAGGTATAGTCGGCGATGAGTTCTACTGTCACATGGTGGTCTTCAATCGTGATTTTGGGTGTAGTAGGCGATTGGGTGTCCTCACTTTCTACCGTGAACTTGCCCTTGCATTTGATTACGTCAAACGAAAATGTGAGCTGGTCTGTTGTTACCTCCTCGGCTACAGAAATCTCTGGTGGTGTAGGGTCGCCTTCCTCAAAAGTGTCGCTGCAAGCGGCAAAGCATGCCACCACGCATCCAATGAGGAACATTCTAAAAATCTTCTGGTTCATATCTCGTGATTTATGGTTTCAGCTTATTTTTTGTTTCTTTGATGATTTCCAGGCATTCCTGACATCGGTTGGAGATGCCTGTCTTACTTTGCAAAGTTAGTATTTTTGACTAAACCAGACAAATTATCAACCTAAAAACCATTTGAAGTTGAATCTACCCAATGATATTTGTCTTTTCCCGTGAAGGGACATTCAAAATGATTTCATATCTTTGCAACATGAATTTTCTACGCAGTATGTTGATGGTAGCCATGGGTGGAGCTGTGGGTTCAGCCATGAGGTATCTTACGTCTAAAGTCATGCAAGATTGGCTTCCCAATTCCTTTCCCTATGGTACGTTTGTAGTCAACCTTTTGGGTTGTTTGGTCATTGGAATCCTCTATGGCCTGGTTGACCAGAACATGCTTGGTAACAACCATCTCAAACTACTCTTGATAACAGGCTTTTGTGGAGGCTTTACCACCTTTTCCACTTTCTCCAACGAGAGTTTGTCTCTCGTGCAGCAAGGTCATCTTTCGTATGCCGTTCTGTATGTGGGAGGAAGTGTTTGTCTCGGAATGCTGATGGTGCTGATTGGAATCAAACTGGCAGGCTAGCCTCCGTGTCGTCTTTTTCAGCAATTCTTGTTATGCCATGTCTGAATGATGTTTTTGCGAAAAAATGCGTTAAACGAAAGTTTTTCTCACTTCTTCCTCCGATTATCAATTTTATTTTTTACCTTTGCAGCCATAAACTTAGTCGCTTTCTGCAATAAGTCGGACTTGTAGCTCAGTTGGTTAGAGCAACAGACTCATAATCTGGAGGTCCCTGG
>URFI01000081.1 GCA_900547085.1 uncultured Prevotella sp. | reverse complement strand
CATTGTAATGAGGTTCTACGCTGGTTTCGTATGTTGCTGCTGCCATGTTGAACCACAAGGTTTCACTTTGGTACAAGAAATAGCCTGTACGCAGCCAGCAACTGTTACCAACTACGAGGATAAACAAGGCATATCCAGCCAGGAGGGAGCTGAAAGAACGCAACCATTGTTTGTTTTTAAAGAATAGAAAATAGAGAAGAAACGTACCCATAAATACCAAACTGATGGGACGAAACCAATTGGCCACAGCCATTAACATGCCTGCTATGAAGAGATTTCGTACACGAGAGGTGTGTAGAATGATGAAAACAGCCCCTAATAAGAGCGTGATGGATGGTATTTCGGAGAGTATGGTCGTGCTTTGTCCCCAATTATTGGGATAGCATACATATAATAATAGGGCAATGAGTCCTATCTGGTCGTTGCATGTTTTTTGTGCTATGCGCGCTAATAAGTAGGCTGAAGCGGCTTTGAGGAAGCACATCAACACTAAGATGGGATAGACAGAATGGAATAGATACAGCGAGAGAGCCACCAAATTAATCTGTCCAATGTTCCAAATAAAGGGTTGTCCATTGATAGTAGGAGCACAAGGATAGAGTTCTCCGTAGTCGATGCACATCCTAGCGTATTCAATATAGCCATCTCCATCGTTTGTGGGTGTATAGCCAAATAGGAAGAGCACCAACAATAGGAAAGCCAGAAAGAGCAGACTTATCTGACGATAGCGATTTTGCATACAGTTCCTTTGTTGCCAGTTTGATCGGCAGTTTGTACCATATAGATGCCCGATGCCACCGGGTTTCCGTTCATATCATTGCCATCCCACACGAAAGTTCCGCCATTGCTTTTGCCTTTAGTCACCAAGGTGCCATTGACAGTTACTATTTTGATGTCGGCTTGATAACTGAGTCCGACAACCGTTATAGGGCCATTGTAAGAGGGTTCTACTGGATTTGGGTATGCGTAGGTAACATCTTTGTTCATCGATTCCACAGCCTCGGTGGCGTCACTTTGAAAAGAACAAAGTCCTTTGTCTGTCCCAAAAAACACTTCTCCTGTATGGTTATTGATGGCAATGCTTTCTACATGGTTAGCAGGTAATACGCTGTTTGCTATGGTAAAATGATGAATTTGCTGGTTGTTATCAGCACTGATGAGATATACTCCATTACTTCCTGTGCCAAACCATTTGCGATTACTCTTGTCAACTGCAATGCAGGTGATGTCTACTCCTGCCAATAAATAGTCGGCTAAGTTAGTTCCGTCGTTGCGAGGAATCTTTATTTGTGTGAAAGTAACATCGGGTAGTTGATTCATTTTTGAAGCTTCAAGCAGCAATACTCCTGTGTTTGTACCAATCCAAAGATTATTCTCCATATCTTCAGCGATGTATTTTACTGCTGTTGTTTTTAGGCTGTTTCCATCTTGGTTGATGAAATTGGTTATCGTGTGCAGCGTTTCAGTCTTCCTATCATAACAAAACAGTGCCGGAAACTTGTAGTTACCGTTGCCGAACCACAATAAGCCTCGACTGTCAAACACGGGATGATAGAGCAAACTTGGGCTCACTCCATTTCTCATCAACGATGGTTGATGGTGTGATTTCATGGTTCCATCTGGCAGTAATTCGATGATGCTTTGTCCCTTGGTTTGGTTGTTTAATATCCAAAGATGGCGCTCTTCATCGAACAGCAGGCCGTTGATGGGAACATATTCATTATCCAGTTCTTTTCCTTTATCCACTGCTGGCATCAGAATACTGTTGTCTTTATTGTAATATTTGGTGAGTTTACCGTTTTGAAATTCGTAAAGTCCGGTTCTACCTCCTGCAAATACATGGTTTGCATCTTTAGGGTCGATGCCTAAACAGTTGATATCTGCATACGAATAGCCTGTTATTTTCTGGATATCATCTTGATAGATGTGCCATTGACCATCGTCAAGAACCTGGATAATACCTGGATGTAAGAGGCTAACACCTTCTGCTTCAAAGCCTCCTCCCGACGTGTAAAGGCGGTTATTGATAAACTTTAGAAAGTAAAAATGGTTGTATTTTGGACCTTCCGGACGCATACTTTCCATTTTATTCCATAGTTCTTTGTCTACTTCTTTGTTGTTTTCAGTATAGTTTCCTATTCTTTTCCAATTCTTTTTGTCAAGTAAATTAGAAGATAAATCAGCAGCATATTTTCCATGGGTCATTGATGCTGCGATGATTTTGTTTTGCTGTATAAGTGTCCAATCAACGCGAAAACCCAGAAAATAAGTATCACTAATCTCGGCATTACTCACATTGAGCTTGACAATACCAAATCCTGTGGACAAATAAGCATAGCTTCCATTGACATAAATGCTGTGAATGGTTTTGTCTTCTGTCAACGATTTTTTATAATAGTCAGCGATATTGGTTACGTTTCCCTTACCATCCAGCAAGTCTATGTTGTTGTTTTTGTAGACAATGATCAATCTTTTTGCCGCAGAACTATAAGCAATGTGGCTGATTTCAACATCATTCAAGCCTGTTTTCTTATCAAAAGTTTGTATGCTGTTGTCATCCTTATCATAGCAAAACAATCCACCCGATGCCAACACATATACGATGTTACCTGCCGATTGCACGTCCGTTATGTCGTGATAGGAAGGATATACTTTCCAAGAACCTATCTGAGACAAGCTTTGCAAGCAACCCATGATGAGAAAAAGGACAGATACTATCGTTGTTTTCATTGCGCTATTCAGTTAGACAGATTGTGCTATATCTTCGTTAAGATAGGCTGCTAATTTTTCAACAGCCAGTGCACGATGCGAAATGTGGTTCTTTATATCCTCGCCAAGTTCGGCAAAACTCTGGTTATATCCGTTGGGAATGAACAGCGGATCGTAGCCAAAACCAGCATCGCCACGCTTTTCTTCTGCGATTAAGCCATCCACACGTCCTTCAAAATAATGGATTTCAGGTGCTGCACAAGCATTATCTACATTTTTTTCTTGTTGATTTTTGGGATGTTGCAGCAAGGCAATGACAGTGCGAAAATGAGCCTTTCTGTTTTCTTTATCCTGTAATTCGTGCAAAAGTTTCTGCATGTTTGCCTCGCTATCATGGTCGGTTCCTTCGGCATAGCGTGCGCTGTGAACGCCTGGTTTACCATCCAATGCATCCACTTCAAGACCTGTATCATCGGCAAAACAGTCCAACCCGTAGTGTTCTGCCACATACATGGCCTTTTGTAAGGCATTCTCTTGCAAGGTAAATCCTGTCTCTGGAATATCCTCATGACAACCAATATCTTGCAAAGACACTATTTCAAACCGTTCTCCCAGTATGTCACGAATTTCCTGAAGTTTGTTCTTGTTGTTTGTTGCGAATACGATCTTCATGCTTTTTCTTTACTTTTACCTTGATTTGATCAAATCCCTCGCCGTATACTCCGATAACAGAACTCTGACTAACAAAGGCATTTGGGTCGGTCATCTTGATGAGTCGGAAGATGAGTTGACTTTCACTTTTACGGGCTAACAAACAGATTACCTTGATTTCTTGTCCGGTATACCAGCCGTGTCCATCAAGAATAGTCAGTCCATGATCGGTTTCTTTGGACAGAATTTCAGCGATTTCTTCATGTTTTCTCGAATAAATCATGAACTGAACGGATTGCCGTTGACGAGCAAACACAAAGTCGAGCATGAAACATTCGATGATGATGGTGCAAAAACCAAACACCACTTTGTGGGCGCGTTCAGCCATTTCGCCAAACTGTGGGAAGAAGAAACAGCTGCTGACTATAAAGATATCAACCAATATTAGTACTTGTCCCAACGACATATCCTTGTATTTGTTGACACAAGCAGCAATGATATCCGAACCGCCCGTACTGCCATTGTTGAGAAACACCACTGCCAATGATGAACCAGTGATACAGCATCCAATGACCATTGACATGAAGTCTTGTCCCTCGCCCAATACCTTGATAAAGTTTCCGTTAGCATCCAAAGGCATTAGACTTTGTGCAAACATTAACATAAAGTATAAGGCAAAGATGGCATAGATGGTTTTCATCATGAATCGGAAGCCCAAAATCTTCAGGGCTACGATTAACAATGAAATGTTGATAATCATGTATGTGTTCTCCAGCTTAAAGCCAGTGGCATAATAAATGATGGCCGACATACCGGTTACCCCACCGGTTACAATTTCGTAAGGCATCAGGAAGATGGTGAAGGCAGTGCTGTAAAGCAACAGGCCTAACGTGATGAACACATAATCTTTTACTTCAGATAAGATAAATTCTTTATTATTAATCATTTTAGTACGATATTAATGATTTTTTTTGGAACGATAATTGTTTTGATAATTGTTTTGTCTGCGATGTATTTCTGTGTGCGCTCGTCGGCAAGCACCTTTTCTTCGATGGTTTCACGACTGTCGTCTATGCCGAACACCATCTGGAAACGAGCCTTTCCGTTGAACGATACCGTCATCTGTACATCGCTTTCTTTGAGATATTCCTCATTGCATACAGGCCATTGGGCATCGCAAACCGAGTCCTCTCCACCCAACACATGCCACAGCTCTTCACTGATGTGTGGCGCAAAGGGTGACAACAGTTTGATGACATCTTTGAGCAGTGCCTTGTTGGTGCACTTGCTTTGTGCCAGTTCGTTGATGCAGATCATGAAGGCAGAGATGGCCGTATTATACGAAAACTGCTCGATGTCACCCGTCACCTTCTTGATTAATTTGTGCACAGATTTAAGTTGTTCAGGGGTTGGAGCATCGTCGTTGGGCAAAAATTGGTCAGTTCTGTTTTCATACACCAGTCCCCACAATTTCTTCAAGAATCGATGACAACCATCAATACCGTTGGTGTCCCATGGCTTGCTGGCCTCTACTGGACCCAAGAACATTTCGTACAAGCGTAGCGTGTCGGCACCATACTGTTCTACTATCATGTCAGGATTAACAACGTTGTACATCGATTTCGACATCTTCTCGATGGCCCAGCCGCACATATATTTATCTCCTTCCAAGATAAATTCAGCCTGTTTGTATTCTGGTCGCCACGCTTTGAAGGCCTCTATGTCCAACACGTCGCCGTGAACCATATTCACATCCACATGAATGGGAGTGGTTTTATATTGTTCTTTCAATCCCAATGACACGAAAACAGGCGCAACTGAATGGTCATCGTTGTTGATACGATACACAAAGTTGCTGCGTCCTTGTATCATTCCCTGGTTCACCAACTTCTCAAAAGGTTCTTCTTTGAAGGAATAACCATAATCGTGTAAGAACTTATTCCAAAATCTTGAATAAATCAAGTGACCCGTGGCGTGCTCTGTTCCACCCACATAAAGATCTACATTCTGCCAATAAGCAGCTACGTTTTTATCCACCAATGCTTCATTGTTGTGTGGATCCATGTAACGAAGATAATAAGCCGAGCTGCCGGCGAAGCCCGGCATGGTGTTTAGTTCCAACGGGAATATGGTAGAATTGTTGACAAGCGATTTGTCTACCACCTTGTTTTGTTCCACGTCCCAGGCCCATTTCTTGGCTCTACCCAATGGCGGTTCGCCTGTCTCGGTAGGCTCATACTTATCAATCTCAGGCAATTCGAGCGGCAAGCATTCTTCGGGAATCATGTGAGGCATGCCGTCTTGATAATATACTGGGAAGGGTTCGCCCCAATAGCGCTGACGAGAGAAGATGGCATCGCGCAGGCGATAGTTCACCCGAACGCGACCGATGCCCTGTTCAACCACATATTTTCGGGTGGCGGCAATGGCTTCTTTCACCGTCAATCCATTGAGGCTCAACGGTGTTTGTTTTTCTTCCACCGGACTGTTAATCATGATTCCCTCTTTCGCATCGTAGCTCTCTTCACTCACGTCAGCTCCTTCAATCAGCGGAATGATGGGCAGATTGAAGTGCTTGGCAAAGGCATAGTCGCGACTGTCGTGTGCCGGAACGGCCATGATGGCCCCTGTTCCGTAGCCTGCCAGTACATAGTCGCTTACCCAGATAGGGATGTTGTCGCCTGTTAATGGGTTCACGGCGTAGCTTCCAGTGAACACTCCGGTTACTTTTCTATCGGCGATGCGTTCCCGTTCGGTCCTTTTTTTCGTCGCATCTACATATTCTTCAACGGCTGTTGCCTGCTCGGGAGTGGTCACTTGACTAACGTATTCGCTCTCTGGAGCCAGCACCATGAACGTAACACCGAACATGGTATCGGCGCGGGTGGTGAACACCGTCAAAGACAGGTCATCGTGGTTGGCCACTTTAAACTGCACTTCGGTTCCTTGCGAGCGTCCAATCCAGTTGCGTTGTGTTTCCTTCAGCGACTCCGTCCAGTTTACTTTTTCCAGTCCGTCGAGCAAGCGTTGCGCATACGCAGACACGCGCAAGCACCATTGTTTCATTTTCTTTTGCACCACGGGGTAGCCACCTCGCTCGCTCACGCCATCTACCACCTCATCGTTGGCCAGCACAGTGCCCAGTCCGGCACACCAGTTTACCATCGTTTCGCCCAGGTAAGCAATGCGATAGTTCATAAGCGTTTGCTGCTGTTGAAGCTCAGTCATGGCTTTCCACTCATCGGCTGTGAACTGTAGTTCTTCGCTCTGGGCCACATTCAAACCGTCAGTACCTTTGGTTTCAAAGTGCTGTACGAGCGTTGTGATAGGCTGTGCTTTCTGCAAATCGTTGTCATAATACGATTGAAACATTTTGATGAACGCCCATTGTGTCCACTTGTAATATGCCGGGTCGCAGGTTCTAATCTCACGATCCCAATCGAACGAAAATCCTATCTTGTCCAACTGCTCGCGATAGTGCTTGATGTTTGTCTCGGTAGTGATGGAGGGATGTTGCCCCGTTTGTATGGCATACTGCTCGGCTGGCAGTCCATAAGCGTCGTATCCCATGGGGTTGAGAACGTTGAATCCATTCTGTCGCTTGTACCGCGCATAGATATCACTGGCAATATAGCCCAAAGGATGGCCTACATGAAGGCCCGCTCCAGATGGGTAGGGGAACATGTTAAGCACATAAAATTTCTTCTTTTGGGCATCTTCCACAACGTGATAGGTTTTGTTTTTCACCCATTGTTGTTGCCACTTTTTCTCAATTTCTCTGAAATTGTATTCCATAAGATATCCTAAATTAACGTTCTGTTGTGTTTCGAAGTGTATATAATAGGTGGCAAAAGTACGAAAAAAATAAGATATGGATTGCATAAATACTGAATTTTATTTAAAATAACCTGTGTGACAGCGGGTGAAACGATAAGCACCAACGTTGTGGAAGGAGGATGAAACTGCACAGATAAATCATGTTTACGCAGCGAATGCGATCCTGACAAATGTCCTAATTATTTACCGAATAATGGCCTTAAAACAGCACTTCTTATTTGGTAATCTAGAAAAAATCAATAGGCAAGGAGGAAGCAAGAATGAGATTTTTGGGTGAGAAAAATAAGATTCCAAAGTAATATCCATGAGTTATGGGATATATATCCATGACTTTGCGCCGCAATATCTATGGCATCATGCCGCAAAAGCATGTATATTGCGGGATAAAAGCAATGCTATTGGTTTGAAAAAGATAACGAAAACGCTGCTTCATGCAGGGCTGAGGATACAATGTATTGAGCCTGAATGAGATACGAAAAACGCTCATTTTTGGCGTATTTGCAACCTTTGGTGATGTTGTTTGCAAATACGCCAAATATAAGGAAGTATGTTGTCAATAAAATTCATCATCATTTTGATGTGTGATGATGCTTTTCATCGACGGGTACCATCTTGCGATAGGAGTGTGGTTACAGCTTTTCGCCGTAGCAAAGGTCACCAGCATCCCCGAATCCCGGTACGATGTATTGGTGCTCGTTCAATCCCGGATCGATGGCAGCGCACCAGATAGTGGTTTTTTCCTCAGGGAAAGTCTTCTTGATGTGTTCGATACCTTCCGGACTGGCGATGACACATGCTACGTGAATACGCTTGGGCGTGCCCTTGGTGAGGAAAGCCTTGTAGCCCAATTCCATCGAGGCACCGGTGGCCAACATGGGGTCGGCGATAATCAATGTCTTACCGTCGATGCTCGGTGTAGCCAAATATTCTACATGAACGCCAATGTTGTGGTGTTCCTCGTCGGTGTATTCGCGGTAAGCAGAAACGAAGGCGTTGCCCGCATGGTCGAAAATGTTGAGGAATCCGTTGTGAAAGGGAAGACCGGCGCGGAAGATGGTTGCCA
The DNA here is from genome assembly GCA_900547085.1 of uncultured Prevotella sp. Taxonomy (GTDB): domain Bacteria; phylum Bacteroidota; class Bacteroidia; order Bacteroidales; family Bacteroidaceae; genus Prevotella. The sequence continues at coordinate 1,274 of URFI01000081.1, read as the reverse complement.
AGACAATCTTGTCGGCAGGTACGTTGACTTGTGAAATACCCAATGGGGTAGTAACATCCTTGGTTTCGTAATCCAATTGCTTGGAAATCTCGTAAGCCTCCAGTTCGCTAATTCTCTGGATGTTGTTACGAAACAGTAAGCGGTTCTTTTGGTAGTCTACATCTCTCGTCTCAGCCAAATATTGATTGATGATAGAGTTAGACTCACTTAGGTTGATAATTTTCATTGCGTAGCGTATGTTATGTTTTCACCGTGCAAAAATAGGCATTTTCCGTTTATTTTTGCAAAGTGAAAATTGCAAATGTCAGTCACACACATTGTTTTTTTATTTCTTTATCCTAAAGAGTACAACCAATATACATTTTTTTCAAGCTAAAATTTGTCAACCTATTTATTTTAGTTAATTTTGTAGTCGCCAAAGAAATGACGTAAAACAGAATAATTATTCACACTTAAATACATTTAAAAATAATGGCAAAGTTTGATAAATCGGTACTGGAAAAGTACGGAATTACAGGTACAACAGAAGTTGTTTACAATCCTTCTTACGAAGTGTTGTTTGAAGAAGAGACCAAAGAAGGTCTGGAAGGCTTTGAGAAAGGCCAAGAAACCGAACTGGGTGCAGTTTGTGTTCAAACAGGTATTTACACCGGTCGTTCACCTAAGGACAAATTTATCGTTGACGATGCAAACTCTCACGACACTGTTTGGTGGACCTCAGATGAATATAAGAACGACAACCACAAGATGACAGAAGACGCTTGGAAGGTTGTTAATGAGTTGGCAAAGAAAGAACTTTCTAACAAGCGTTTGTTCGTTGTTGATGGTTTCTGCGGTGCCAACAAAGACACTCGCATGAAGATTCGTTTCATCGTTGAGGTAGCATGGCGGGCTCACTTTGTGACCAACATGTTCATCCGTCCTATCAACCAGGAAGAACTTGACCAGGAGCCCGACTTCATTGTTTACAATGCTTCTAAGGCTAAGGTAGAGAACTACAAGGAACTGGGCTTGAACTCTGAAACGTGTGTTGCTTTCAACGTAACGACCAAAGAGCAGGTTATCTTGAACACTTGGTACGGTGGTGAAATGAAGAAGGGTATGTTCTCTATGATGAACTACTACTTGCCACTGAAGGGTATTGCTTCGATGCACTGCTCTGCCAACACTGACATGAACGGTGAGAACACCGCTATCTTCTTTGGATTGTCTGGAACAGGTAAGACAACCTTGTCTACCGACCCCAAACGTTTGTTGATTGGTGATGACGAGCA
>URFI01000080.1 GCA_900547085.1 uncultured Prevotella sp. | reverse complement strand
GTCGCTCTCAACGCCGCCGACACGTCCATGTTGAAAAAAGTGCCGGGCATTGGCAGCTATTTTGCCCGCCAAATAGTGAACTACCGAACGCGTTTAGGAGGCTTTTACAACACCCGACAGCTGTTAGAAATTGAGGATTTCCCCGAAGAAGCATTGACTTATTTTTCTTTACCACCACGCGATGCCAGTCAAATACATCGTCTGGCCATCAACAAACTATCCATCAGTCAGCTGAAGCGCCACCCCTACATGGGCTATTATCGAGCCCGTGCCATCACTGACTATCGCCGATTGAAAGGACCTATACATCGATTGGAAGACCTGGGCATGTTGAAAGATTTCACACCCGAGGCCATCGAACGGCTCAAACCCTATGTTTCGTTTGAGGAGTAGTGCTTAAAATGTTGGAATCAGATGGCCACCTGTCCAACTTTTTTTATACCTTTGTGGCACAATCATAAATAGGTTTAGAGATGAAAATACAAGAAATACCCGTCTTGTTGCTCACAGGTTACCTGGGAAGCGGCAAGACAACGCTGGTCAACCGAATCTTATCCAACACGAAAGGCATCAAGTTTGCCGTTATTGTTAACGACATCGGTGAGGTGAACATCGATGCCAGCCTCATTGAACAGGGTGGGGTGGTTGGACAGAAGGATGACAGTTTGGTGGCCTTGCAAAATGGTTGCATCTGCTGTACCCTGAAACTCGACCTGGTACAGCAGCTCAACGACATCGTGAGCATGGATAAATTCGACTACATTGTCATCGAGGCGAGTGGCATTTGTGAGCCAGCTCCCATCGCACAAACCATCTGTGCTTACCCCGAATTGTACCCACAGCTTGCCAAGAACGGCATCGTCAAGCTCGATTCCATCGTGACAGTGGTCGATGCTCTGCGCCTGCGAGATGAGTTTGGCGGTGGAAACGATTTGCTGAAAGAGAATATTGGCGAAGATGATTTGGAGCGTTTGGTCATCGAACAAATTGAGTTCTGCAATACCATCATTATCAATAAGATTGCTGAGGTAACGCCTGAAGAGTTGGCAAAGGTCAAGAAAATCATCCGTGCACTGCAACCCAAGGCAAACATCCTTGAGTGTAATTACGGCGATGTAGATCTTGATTTGATTATTGGCACGGGCCAATTCAATTTTGACGAGGTGGCTACGTCGGCCAGTTGGATAGCAGAATTGGAGGGTGAGCATGACGAAGACGAACACCATCACCATCATCATCACGACCATCCCGAGGGCATTGAGAACGAGGAGAGTGGCGAAGCACTGGAGTATAACATTCAGACTTTCGTCTACTATCGTCGGCCAGCCATGGACTTGGGGCTGTTCGACGACTTCGTGGCGCGCCGTTGGCCCAAGAATGTGATTCGCTGCAAAGGCATTTGCTATTTCAATGACGAAAAAAATAAATGCTATGTCTTCGAACAAGCTGGCAAGCAAGTGCAGATACGCGATGCCGGTCAGTGGTATGCCACCATGCCGGCCGACCAATTGGAGCGGATGAAAGCTCAAACACCGGCTTTGCGTCGCGATTGGGATGAAACGTATGGTGACCGCATGCAGAAGTTGGTGTTCATTGGTCAGAACCTTGATCAGGAAGCCATCACCAAGGAGTTGGATGCTTGTCTGCGCGACTAAAATCGGCAAGGCTTTGTACTGAAAGCATCTTTCTTTACCAATAAACAACATACCCATCAAGAGTTGACACCGCAAATGCCAACTCTTTTTTTTTACCCTTTCTGTCTGTATATCATCAGATTTTTGCTGAAAACTTTGTCTATTGTATTTTTTTCCAGTACATTTGAAGGGCAAATCAATCTATAACACTTACTACTATTAGAAAAAATGAAGTCAGATTCACAAATCGCACACGAAACAAAGCTACTGCCTATCGCTGAGATAGGCGCGAAAATCAACATTCCTCAAGAGGCTCTTGAACCTTATGGCAAGTACATGGCCAAGGTTCCATACACGCTCATCGATGAGGAGAAAGTAAAAAAAGCTAATCTCATCATGGTCACTTCCATCACGCCCACCAAGACAGGCAATGGCAAAACAACGGTCAGCGTGGGACTTGCCCTGGGTATGAACCGCCTTGGAAAAAAGGCGGTGGTTGCTCTTCGCGAGCCGTCTCTTGGTCCTTGCTTCGGCATGAAGGGTGGAGCGGCTGGCGGAGGCTATGCGCAAGTGCTGCCCATGGAGAAAATCAATCTCCATTTCACTGGCGACTTCCATGCCATCACCTCGGCCAACAACATGATATCGGCGTTGCTCGACAACTACTGTTATCAAAACCAGGACCAGGGCTTCGCACTCAAAGAGGTGCTTTGGCGGCGAGTGTTGGATGTCAACGACCGTAACCTGCGCAACGTTGTCACAGGCTTGGGACATCGTACCGATGGCGTCGTCAATGAGTCGGGCTTTGACATCACGCCTGCCTCTGAAATCATGGCCATCCTCTGTTTGGCCAAAGATGAGGAAGATTTACAGCGTCGAGTGGAGAACATCCTCTTGGGTTTCACCTTTGAAGACAAGCCTTTCACCGTGAAGGATTTAGGTGTAGCTGGAGCCATCACGGCTCTTTTGCACGATGCCATCCATCCTAATCTGGTACAGACCACCGAGCACACGCCGGCATTCATCCACGGAGGCCCGTTTGCCAATATTGCACATGGCTGCAACAGCGTGATGGCCACCAAGATGGGAATGACGTTTGGCGATTATGTTATCACGGAGGCTGGATTCGGTGCCGACCTGGGTGCCGAGAAATTCTTGGACATCAAGTGTCGCAAGGCCGGTCTGTCGCCCAAACTCACCGTACTTGTAGTCACCGCACAGGCACTCAAGTTGCATGGCGGCATTGACGTAACTGAAATCAAGCAACCGCATCCCGACGGCATTCGTCAAGGATTGGCCAACATGGATAAGCACATTGCCAACATGCAGGCTTTTGGGCAGAACATTGTGGTGTGCATCAACCGCTTCCCCGACGATACCGATGAAGAACTGGCACTGGTACAGGAGCATTGCCAGAAACTGGGCGTTGGCTGTGCCGTCAATACGGCTTATACCGATGGAGGCAAGGGGGCTGAGGCCTTGGCACAACTGGTTATCGACACCATTGATGAGCATCCGTCTGCCCCATTGAAGATGTTATACAGCGATGACGAGTCTATTGAGGAGAAAGTGCGCAAGGTGGCTCAACGCATTTATGGTGCTGATGACGTTGTTATCAAGCCAGCTGCGAAGAAAAAACTGGCGCATATCGCTGCTTTGGGTTATACTCATTTCCCCGTCTGCATCGCCAAGACGCAGTATTCGTTCTCCGAAGATGCCAAGGCATACGGCGTACCCACCCATTTCAAAATTACCATTCGCGACTTTGTAATCAATGCCGGTGCCGAAATGATTGTGGCCATCGCTGGCAGCATCATGCGTATGCCTGGCTTGCCTAAGAGTCCACAGGCCGAAAGGTTGTATGTTGAAAATGGCGTGATACAGGGTTTGTCGTAAGCAAAGTTCTGACAATAGCCTATAAAAACAAAAAAGGCGGCAGGTGAAAATGCTCACTTGTCGTCTTTTTTGTCGGGATGAGGCGACTCGAACGCCCGACCCCTACGTCCCGAACGTAGTGCGCTACCAACTGCGCTACATCCCGATGTGCTTTCTGTTGTTTGCTGTAAGTGGCAAACCGAAAAGCATTTGCAAAGGTACATCATTTTTTGCAAACCGCAACAAAAAACCATGTTTATTTGTTTTCGTCAACATGGGCCTTCCAGTGAAAAACAATCCACGCCTTTAAAAATCTGTCATCCGTAGGTTTCGTCAATGGCAAAAATACGGATGAAACACTGGTAACATCTTGCTTAAAAGCATAGATGTGTCAGGGTATCTCATTTTTTAACAACGAAAAACGCAAAAGAAACAAAAATGACGTTGCTGTAAAAGATTTTTCAGGGACAGATATCTCATTCTAATAGCATTGACTTTGAATGGTAAACTCAATGGGTTTAGGCCCCAATCTCAATGGGTTTGATGCACAAAGTCAATGACATTGCGCCCCCGTGTGCGGCAAGGTGAAATGGCACATGATTATTATCACTTCCTTCATCCAAATTAGTTGTGAAAAAAGAACGATGAGGGCGTGCGGTCGCAACGATGGGGCAGGGAATGTTTCGGAACGGTAAGTCCTTGCACATTCGTGTCCATCCGTTGCAAACGAATGTTCTTACAGCAGCTCTGGAAGTTGGAACAACTTGATACCGTTGCTGCCTTTGATGAGGATGTAATAGCCTTGTGGTGGCTCTTGCCGCAGGGCTTCCTTCACGGCCTCTGTGTCCTTGAATTTGCGGAGCGTTGTGTTTGTGCGCCCAAATTCCTCACCCACGAGCCACACCTTGTCAAAATTAAGCGTGGCGATGAGGTCAACAATCTTCTGATGCTCAGCTAGGCTCACGTCGCCCAGCTCGCGCATGTCGCCCAAGATGGCCATCTTTTTCGGCACGTCCATGCGTTGGAAGTTGGTCAGCGCGGCCTCCATGCTCGTTGGGTTGGCGTTGTAGGCGTCTACGATGAGCTTGTTGTGGGCAGTTATCTGTAGTTGGCTGCGGTTGTTGCTTGGCACATACCCGGCCAAGGCATGGTTAATTTGTTCGTCGGACACGCCGAAGTGCGACCCAATGGTGATGGCGGCGAGCATGTTGTCGAGGTTGTATGCGCCGATGAGCTGTGTCTGCACCTCGTGCCACCGTGTGTCCTCGCGGGGAGAGGGGACAGCCGCTGTCTTGCGCCATCTAAACTTCAGGTAGGGCGCACAGCTCATTACTTCGCCGCGGATGCTGATGTCCGAGCGGTCGGTTTGTGCGTATCCCATGGCTTTGACGTTGGGGCAGTGGGTGCGGAACATCTCTTTAAGATACTCGTTGTCTTGGTTGATGAACACGAGCCCCTGCGGTTTGTGCTGTTGCATGTAGTCGTACAGTTCGGCTTTGGTGCGCATCACGCCCTCAAACGAGCCGAAGCCTTGCAGGTGAGCGCGGCCCACATTGGTGATGAGCGCATAGTCGGGCTCTGCTACTGTTACCAGTGATTGGATGTCACCGGGATGACTTGCCCCCATTTCCACGACGGCTATCTCATGTTCAGGCGTCAAGCGTAAGAGCGTTTTGGGTACGCCTATTTCGTTGTTAAAGTTTCCTTGCGTGTACCACATGTTGAAACGCTCTGCCAGCACGGTTGCCAATAGCTCTTTAGTGGTGGTCTTGCCATTGGTTCCGGTGATGCCGATAATGGGCGTACCCAGTGTGCGACGGTGGTAGTTGGCCAACTGTTTTAACGTTTGCAGACAATCCTCTACCAGGATATAGCGTTCGTCTTCTTGTATTTGGTATTCCTTTTGGTCAATCACAGCGTACGCGCATCCCTTTTCTAAGGCGCTTTGTGCAAACTCGTTACCATTGAACGAAGTTCCTTTCAAGGCAAAAAACATACTGCCTTTGGGGCAGTCACGGCTGTCGGTGGTTACCACAGGATGCTTTAAAAACAGTTTGTATAGTTCAGAAATATCCATACCTTCTTTTTTATGAGCGATCAATGATCGTTCTGTTTCAATTGCAAAGGTAATTGAAATCAGATAGTTGGCAAAATATTTTTTTTCGTCTTAGAAATCTCCTCATCATTTATGAGGATGAAATTAAATGGGTTTGAGTTTCGTTGGGTAATGAGATAATGCAAAAATCACTATTTTTGGGTATTGTATAAAGTTCAGATTTAGGATAATTTTGCAATCGTCAAACAATCTTTTATAACACGGTTGGACAATTAGTTAAAATTATATATTGTTAATATGGGAAAGAGAATAATCTATATTTTTACATTGGCATGCACCCTGTTATGCTTCTCGGGTATGGCAAAAGCACAGGGATGTGCAAAAGATAGTACGAGATGCTGCAAAAAAAACAGACTGTCATTAGGTGGCTACGGAGAAGCCGTGATGAGCAGAATGTTTTATTCCGACAACATCAACCGCTACAGCAAGGCAGAAAAGTACAAGAATGCCAAAAGTCGTGGGCAAGCAGACTTGCCTCACGTTGTGGTGATGTTGGGATACAACTTTGGCAAGGGCTGGACTATGAACTCAGAGATTGAGTTTGAACATGGCGGTACCGAGAGTGCCATGGAAATGGAAGATGAAGAGTTTGGCGAATGGGAAGGCGAGATTGAACGAGGCGGCGAAGTGGCGCTGGAACAGTTTTGGATTCAGAAATCGTTCTGTCCCGAATTGAATATACGCGCTGGTCACGATGTGGTTCCCATAGGATATACCAATGCACACCACTTACCAACCGAGTTTTTCACTGTATATCGTCCAGAAGGAGAAAACCAAATTTTACCCTGTACTTGGCATCAAACAGGTGTGTCGGTTTGGGGACGGTGGAAGTTTCTGCGTTATCAAGCCATGTTCCTGCCAGGTCTTAACTCACTCTTGTTCAGCAAAGACCAGTGGATTAAGAATGGATCGGCAAGTGCTTTTGAATTCACACCAGCCAACAAATATGCCACAGCGGTTCGCCTTGACTTCTATCCATTGAAAGGACTGCGTATAGGTCTCAGCGGATATTATGGCGAGTCGTTCAACAACACCCTGCAGAGTGATGAGCGCGGTAAATATAAAGATGTGAAAGGCACTGTCACCATCGGAACGATAGACATGAGCTACACAGGTCACGGTTGGCGCATTCTTGGTGGTTTTGATTATGGACATCTGGGCGATGCCGACATTATCTCAACCTACAATCGCTCGCAGAGTTCAACCTCACCATACAAACGCACGCTCGTTGGAAACCGTGCACACGCTGCAAGTATTCAGGCAGGGTACAATGTGTTGCGCTTCTTCCCATGCATGAGAAGTGAGAAACAACAACTGTTCGTCTTCGGAGCATACGAGAACTACGATGCCTATCATCCTGTAGCAGGAAACAGCGACTATGAATGGACCGACAGGAATCGCATTGCCTTTGGCTTCAACTACCATCCAACGAAGCAAATTGTTGTGAAAGGAGAATATAGCAACCGCTTCCTGAAAAGCAAGTTTAATAACGAGCCGAGCATTTCGCTGGGTATAGCCTATGCGGGATTTTTCCTATAGTCTTTACAATATAACTCTAACAATAAAAAAACAAAAAAATGAAAAGATTATCGAACTACTGTTTCGCTGCAATTCTCAGCCTGTTTTTTTCGATGTCATTTACGGCATGTTCTGACGACAACGGGGATGATACGAAAAAAGATGAGCTGAAAAAACAGGAAGAACGCGACAAGGCGTACGCTGAAATCGCAGGTGCCTTCATCCACAAAACAGTTGTGCCAACTTATGAGAAGATGGCTGTAAAGTCATCAGACTTGGTAAAAGCCTTGAGGGAATACCGCAAGAACCAGACACAGGCAAATCTTGACAAGGCATGCGAAGATTTCCTTGCATCGCGTATGTGGTGGGAACGCAGCGAAGCTTTCTTATTTGGAGCTGCTTCCGACTTCGGTATCGACCCACACATCGACTCTTGGCCGCTCGACCTTCCTGCGTTGCAGAAGTATCTTGCAACGGCAACCAACATTGAAGACCTTGATGGCGACGACTATGATATAGCCGCACGTACAAAACTTGGTCAGGAATTGTTGGGCTATCATGGAGTGGAGTACATCCTTTTTGAAGACGGTAAGCCACGCGAGGCAGGTTCAATAGAAGACAAATACCTCGTGTATGCCATTGCCGTGGCTGGCGATCTCCGCAACAGTTGCTGGCAGCTCCTCGCCTCATGGGCAGGAGAAAAGTATGCATCCAAACTGGACGCAGCGCAGGTGAAACACATTCTTGAGGATGTGGAACTGGGTATCACCGTAGGTGGAGGCGAGCTTTCTTATGGAGAAAACATCTTGCTTGCAGGTCAACCTGGCTCACTGTATCGCTCATGGGTTGATGCCCTGCAGGCAATAGTAACGGGCTGCAATACTATATGCGACGAGGTAGGGTCTTCGAAGATTGGATCTGCACATACCGGTGAGGATATTTCATACATAGAGTCACCCTACAGTCAGAAGTCTATCAGCGATTTTCATGATAATATCATATCTATAGAGAATGTATATTATGGAGGTGTAGAAGGTAATCGTGGGGCATCAATTCATGACTATATGACAAAGCACAACAAGGAGATGGACATGAAAGTGGCAAGTGCTATCAACAATGCTAAAACAGCCATCAAGAACATGAAGGCTCCATTTGTGCTCAACTATAAAGATGCAAGTTGCAAGGCTGCAATGGATGCTTGCAAGAAACTTGATGAGACGCTCAGTGAACTGAAGACTGAGTTGAAAAAATAACAGCGTGAACACCGGTTATCAAGGTGCGACATATTTGAGTTTCAGGTGGCTAAACCACCTGAAACTCATCAGCATTTTTAGTCAACATGTTAAAACAAAAAGATTATGAAACATCACACAACCACTACAAAACAAGTACTTTCTGTAGCTGCCATGGCATTTTTGTGTGTGTCGGTCATATCTTGTAGGGACAAAGATATCAACGACAACGGCAATGGCACTGAGAGTAAGGAATTAGCGGACGAATGGTATGCTGGAGGAAAACTTGGTACAACATTCAATGCCACTGCAAGTGCGTACGAGGATCCCACACCCGCTATCGAAGAGGCAGGACTGGAATATCAGTTCAAAATGGGTGAATATTTCTTTGAACGCCCATACAACTCAAGCACACGTCCTTTCAACGGAAGAGGACCATTATACTCGCGTCCCTCATGTGAAAGCTGTCACAGCGGTTATGGACACGGATGGCGGATTACAAAGTTCGATCCAAAACAATGGGGTAATGCCACAGAGTTGGAAATATTCGGCGATGACGGTGAACTACTCTCCTTCTTCAGTCCCAAGTTCCAGGGCATGCCTCCATTCAAGTCGTATCTCGACCCTGCAAAAGTGCAAATTACATGGAAGGAATATACCGACGACTGGGGGAACGTATTCCCAGACGGAGAGCGATACAGCCTCATATATCCTGATGTGAAAATACCAGAGGACGCCTATTATGTGAAGCCGTCACATAATGGTAAACCAGTTAATGTAAGCGATATTCACATACGACTCAAGAACGCCATTCCTTTCTTTGGCAACGGACTGATAGGAGCCATCGATGCCGACAGTCTGTTGAAGCAGTGGCAGCGCGAAGAAGCGCATGCAAAATTGGATCCCTCAAGGTTTAAGAACGGAAAATGGACTGCCATTGACTCTATTACAATGGAACCTTTCCGCTTCGGTCATTTCCTTGGGATGTGCAGCACTGGGCAAACTTTAATGTAACAAGACGTGGACACACCACAATTAATGTGACCAAGGAGTATGCGCTAACCGCAAGCAAAGACCCTGATATTCAGAAAGTATTCTATCAATATTTCCCTGAATGGAAAAAAACGGGCAACCCAGAAAAGGACATATATAACTATTTCACCAGTGACAAGCATCCTATT